>JACDBM010000304.1 GCA_013694945.1 Chthoniobacterales bacterium | reverse complement strand
TTGATCGCGTCGGTTTCCGTCGCCTTCTCAGCCGCGAGCCCGAGAAAGATGAATAATCGTTTAATCGCTCGAAACATAATGATGTGCCTGGTTCAGGTTCGTTATCTACTCAATGGCTTTTTGCCTCAAGGACGAAGTCGAACTGGCTCCTCGACTCCCTTTCATCGACGACGCAGACCACGGTAGCACCTTGTTCCTTCATCGCGCGAGAAAGACGCACCTGAACATCGGAGTGGAAAACGTCGCCAGAGCTCTCGACCACAGGAGCGGATGGCACGAGTGAGCGATCCAGAAAAGGCCACGCGAAGTTTAGACTGGATTAGTTAGGCCGGAGACACGATCAATCGCGCGATCCCACCGAATCCGCGCGTTGCGCTTTATCCTGGCGCAACGAATGCACAATGAAGCAGATTACCGCAGTGCAAATGCAGGCGTCGGCCACGTTGAACGCCGGCCATGGATGCGCAAAGGGGACGTGCAAATCGAAGAGGAGGAAGTCGATCACGTGACCGTGCAGGAAACGGTCAGTCAGGTTTCCCATTACCCCGGCAAAGAGCAGGGCAAGCGAGACATCACGCCAGGTATCACGCGGTGGTCGCAGGAGGAGCGTGAGCACGAAGACGAGCGCCACACACGAGAGCGCGATAAAGAAAAGATTGTTGTTCTTAAAAGAACCGAACGCTGCCCCGGTGTTCGTGACAAAAACGAGGGCAAAGAACTCCGGGATGACGATGCGCATCTCCTCCGGTGCGATGAAGCGCAGCGCCAGCCACTTCGTCGCCTGGTCGAGCGCGTAAAGCGGGAAGGAGAGAAAAAAGATGAATCGCATCCAACTCTCTAATGCTGCACTCGTTCTTGCGCCACACGCCACGGATGACGAGTGAGTCTAGGCTCGCCGCTGATCCGGTAGAGACGCAGACCTGGATTCATGCCTCCAACCGCGCCGCCCTCGCGCGACCATACCAATCTTCCTTGTTCAAAGAGAGGCCAGTAGAAGGTGCGTCGCGGTTCGAAGAGTTCGCCCGCGCATTTCCGCCGCTTTGCTGGCCGAAGTTTGCATGGGCCGGCGGCGGTACGGGTTACGCAGAGATCACGGCAGCCGCTTTTCCGACCACCTCCGCGCAGCGATCGCAAAGCTCCCCATACTCGGGGATGGACCCGACACTCGGGCGATGCCGCCAGCAACGCGCACACTTTCGGTGCGCTGTTTTTGAGATTACCGCCGACGTGGTTTCCGCCTGTTCCAGGTGCAGATCGCTTAGGATGAAAAATTCCTCCAGGTCCTCCTTCGGCATCTCCCGAATCGACACGGTATCGCAACGCAGGACGACTTTTGCTTCCAAGGCGTTGCCAACCAGCTTGTCCTGACGCGCCTGCTCAATCGCCTGGCCGATCACACCCCGCAACCGCAGGAGTTCCTGCACGGCATGGTCAGCGCCAGCGTCCTGCTTCCCGGCGTCTGGCGTAGGGAAATGCTGCAGATGAATGGAGCCGCCTTTGCCCGAATGACCCCACGCTTCTTCGGCCGTGAAGGCAAGGATCGGCGCGAGCAATTTCGTCATGGCTTCCAAGATTTCGCGCATCGCGCTCTGCGTCGCGCGCCGCCGGGGCGAAGCCGGTGCGTCGCAATACATGCGGTCCTTCGTGATATCGACGTAGAGGCTGCTGAGGTCGACGGCACAGAATTGATTCAAGGTATGGTAGACCTTGTGGAACTCATAGGTCGCATACGCCTCGACGCAGTCCGAGATCACCTGCTGCAATCGGTGCAGAATCCAACGATCGACCAGCGTGAATTGTTCCGTTGCCGGAGGCGGTGACCCCGGCCCGTCGATGACGCCAATACCGCCGGGGTCTGCGCCCCCGGCTACAACCATGCTGTCCCCGATATTTCCCAACAGAATCCGGAGCGTGTTGCGAATCCGCCGATACGTGTCGCCGAGACGCGTAAACATCTCTTCCGAAAACGGCACATCGTCCGTGTAATTCACGCTGCTCACCCAGAGCCGCACGATGTCGGCGCCGTGTTTGTCGACAAAATGCCCCGCGTCCATCGGCTTGGTGTAGCTGCTGGACTTGGAAATTTTCTTGCCATCGATATCGACCACAAAGCCGTGCGTGACGCAGGTCCGGTAAGGCGCGCGATTGTGCAAGGCGACACTCGTCAGGAGCGACGATTGAAACCAGCCGCGATGCTGGTCCGTCGCTTCGAGATACATGTCGGCGGGATCGCGCAGCTCCGGGTGCGTCGCGAGTACCGCCTGATGGCTGACGCCGGAATCGATCCAAACGTCGATCGTGTCGTTGCGATGGCGGGTGCCTTCGGGCAAACCGAGCTCGCGCGCCATCGCTTCGTCGTCTAGCTCGAACCAAACGTTCGACCCGCGTTCCGCGACGATATTGGCAAGCTTGCGAATCCAGTCTGGGTCGAGAATCGCCGCCCCTTCGTGCGAGTAAAACACCGGCAGCGGCACGCCCCAGCTTCGCTGGCGAGAGATCACCCAGTCAGGCCGCGATTCGACCGTGCCGGAGATGCGGTTTTCGCCCCACGCAGGGAGCCACTGCACCTTCTTGATCGCCGCCAGCGCTTTGTCACGGAGATAATCAATTCGGATGAAGAACTGCTCGACGGCGCGGAAGATGATCGGCGTCTTGGAGCGCCAGCAATATGGATAAGAATGCTGGTAAACCGCGTCCGCGATGAGCATGCCGCGTTCGCGCAGCAGCGCGACGATGTCGGCATTGGCCTCAAAAACGTACTTGCCGGTTAATTGCGGCAGCCCCGCTTCGTCCGTGTAGCGGCCGTGATCGTCAACCGGAGAGAGAATCGGCAATCCGTTTCTCTGGCCTAACGAGTAATCATCATCTCCGTGGCCCGGCGCGATGTGCACGCAACCCGTGCCGGAATCCATCGTGACAAAGTCCGCCGTGAGGATGATGGCAGTGCGCGGCAGGAACGGATGCTGCGCACCCAACCCCTCGAGTTTCGTTCCGGGAAATGCTGTAGCCGGGGGCGTTGACCCCGGCTGGTCTGGTGCGTGGCGACGTCCGGGGTCGCCGCCCTCGGCTACAATCCAGCCGGTGT
>JACDBM010000277.1 GCA_013694945.1 Chthoniobacterales bacterium | reverse complement strand
GGAATCGACGCGGCGTCCCCTTCGTGATGATACGAAGCCGGATCGAAGACCGTGATCTTCGATTGCAGCGGATCCATTCTGACGACGAACTCCTTGAACAACTCCGCGCCGACAAGGCCGCGAATGGTGCGCGGCATTGGTGCGTTGCTGAGATCGATCACCCACGGCTCGGGCAGATCGAGTTTCACATCGTGCAGCGTCATCGCGACGGCGCGCGTATGTGACTTCGCGACTGCGCCCGAGCCGGTGCCGGTGGTGGGCAGAGCTTCTTTCGTTTCGAGGCCGAGCTCCTTCGCGAACGTTGGGTCGAAGACGGTGTGCGATGCGCCGGAATCGAGCATGAACAGCGCGGGCGGCGCCTTCTCGATCCGCGCTTCGACGACCATCAGCTGGCCGTCACGCTTGAACGGAAATGTGCCGACCGGAGCCGGCGCTCCATCAATTGAAGCGGCGAGCGCAAGCAGAACGGACGCCGCGAGCCTCTGCGATCTCCGCAGCGGGTGCAACGCGAAGCAGAGGGCCTTCATGGTGGCTAGCTAGTGCCCTGCGGGTGAAAAGCTCATTGCATCGCCGTCTTGGGCGCAGCCGGACGCAGCGAGATGCTGCCCACGCTGGAGCGGAGAATGACCGACTTACCGCCTCCATTCATCGCACCACGCAACGCATCTTTATGGATGTGAGTGGCGACAATCGGAAGGCTGTTCGAAACGGTGCCATTACTTGCATCGGCCTCGAGGTTGAGCGCCGCATCGGACGGAACGGTAAGATCGATGCTGCCGGCAGAACTGCTCAACTCCACCTCGCCGGGAAGCGGTGAAATGAGCGCAGCCGTGATCGACCCGCCGGAGGTCTGCCCGATGACCTTGCCGCCGATATTTTCGAAGGTTAACTGACCGCCGCTGGTTTTGACGGTCGTGTCTCCCTTGAAGTTGCGCACGACGATCGATCCACCAGAGGTGCGCGCATCAAGTGAACCACTGCCGGCGTCGGCGCGAATTTCGCCGCCGCTGGTCTTTACGCCCAGGTTGCCCTGGCAATCTTCCAGCTTGATGCTACCGCCGCTGGTTTTTGCATCCACCGGTCCGCGAAGTTGCGCGAGCTTCAGTTTGCCACCGCTGGTGGAAATCTTGACCACGCCAGTGATGTCCCTGGCGGAGACCATTCCGCCGCCGGTCTTGAGATCGAGGTTAAAGTTCTTCGGCACGCGAACGGTGTAGCGTCCGTCCATCGAGACGTTGCCGCTCCAGCTCCACGACTTCTGCTCCGTGATCCGACGGGCGCGAATCGTAACGGTATTGCCTTCCTTGCTGATCACGATCGGCGCTTCGTCGAAGAACTGTTTCTCCCTGGCCTCTTCGCTTGCCTCGATTTTGCGATGCGCTTGAATGGCGACCTGATTGTCGGACCCGGATGAGACATCCACGGTGCCGAAGTTTACATCCACCACGAGGTTGCCGCCGGGTGTTACGTCGAGGGTTTGACTGACGTTTTCTTCCGAGATGGCGAAGGCCGCGGAAGCTGTAAGCGCGAGAATGATAGGGAGACGGAGAAGCATGACGGAGGTTCCTTTCGGTAATGACTGACTTCCTTTGCAGTCCTCGTGCCATGCTCTTGAAGCAGTCCCTAAACACTTGCTTTCAGTGACTTACATTAGCCGTATGCTCTCCTGGCGAGCATCCAGTGTCCCAGCCACGGGATTTCGCTGTCCCGGTTTCGAAACACCAGTCGGCGTGAACTATTGCCGCGCCAGACGGCGGAACATCCACGTGCCGACGCCGAGGAAAAGGACGTTAGGCAACCAGACCAACCATTCGGGATGCATGCTGGCGTTGCCGCGCAAAGTGTCGGCCAGAATTACGAAGAGAAAATAGCTGAACGCCACCACGAGACTGATCAGAAAGCCCATCGAGGTCTCGCGCCGGTGCGCGGTGATCCCGAGTGGCACTGCCATAAGCGCAAACGCCAGACAGGAGAATGGAAAGGAGAAGCGCTTGCTGATTTCGGTGCGGCTCGCGCTCCTCATACTCGTGTCGCCGGTCTTTAGTTGTTCGAGCAGTTGCTCGAGGGAAAGCGCCGAGCGGCTCGTCCGTCGTTTCTCCTTCTGATAAAGTTCCTCCAGGCTAATCGGCAGCGTTCCCTCGACCATGTTGATCCCGTCGCGCACCCGCCGCAGATCGAACGGGTCCTGCTCGTCGCGCTGCTGATAACGCGCATTGTTCAGGTGCATAAGGATGCGCTGGTTCGGCAGATCGGCTTCGAGCGTTCCGCTGCGCGCGTGCGTGACGCGCATCGGCATGGAGGTTTCGCTCAATTCGAAAACGATAATATTTTCAAGCCTGTTTCCGTCTTTTTTGCCCACGTAAATCTTCCGGCTGGGGAATTGGTCGATAACCTGATCGCTCCCGAAAAGCGCCATCGGGTTCGCGGACGCCAGACTGAAAATTGTGGCGCGCATCTTCTGCTGCGCGGCGGGCGCGACCTGCACATTCAGCCAGAGACAAATACCGGTGCAGATCAGCGCGATGACTGCGAGCGAGACGCAGACCCGGGCGATGCTTACGCCATTTGCGCGCAGCGCCACGAGCTCGTTCTCCGCGGAAAGACGGCCGAAGACGAGGAGGATGGCCGTGAGCAGTCCCCAGGGAATGGTGAAGATGAGCGAAAACGGCAGCACATAGCCGATAAATGATAGCAGATATTCGACCGGTACATCGTGGTTCACGAGGAGCGGCAGCAGACGGCGAAAGATGTTGCCCACGACCAGGACGAGACTCAACACCGCGACCGCAAAGAGCAGGTTAACGATCAATTCCCGGCTGATGAGACGATCGATTAACTTCATTGCCGTTTGCGCGTCGTTGGCGCGGGAGTCGGAGGAACTGGAGTTGGCGTAGGTGTCGCGGCAGGCGTTGGGGTCGGTGGCGGTTCGGGAGGTCGCGACCAAATCCAGTTGATTTGGTCGATCTGCCACATCACCCCGGGGCGCGAGATGTTCAGTTCGAGATACGCTGGGCCATTTGCATAATCGAGTTCGGCGCGGAACTGACCGTGCGGATCGAGGAAGTGATGAGTAAACCGGACCTCGCCGCTCAGTCGGATTGCGGAAAGCGGCACGCCTTGTGCGCGGATGAACTCGAACATTCGCTCACGCCAGGACGGCGGATAGACGACTTTCGCGTCGGGCGAGAGTGTCAGATCGAGCAGGCGCGTGTCGTGCTGCAAGATCACACGGTGGGCCACGTCATTCGCAAAGGCCCGCGCTTCCTTCTCTTTCCGAGCGCGGGTTGAAATCGCATACCACCAGGCGCCACCCGCCATCGCAAGCAGGATGAGGAGGAGCACGATGACCTGCCCGCGCTCACGAGAGCGGTGTCTTCCTCGCCTGAGGCCGAAAACCGCAGTGATATGCTGACCGCTCATCGGGAATGGACCTTCCTCCATTCGCGGAGGCGCTGCAAAGTCGCCGCCAGATTTTTAACGAGGTGGAGCAGGCGGAATCCAGCCTTTTCACGGTGCGTCGAGCAAGCTAGTCTCGACTCCGCCGCTTCGTGAACAACAGGCTGGAAGCCTGATCTCCGCGCGGCTACTGATTTGCTTCTGAAGCATCTTTGCTAGACTGAAGCTGCGCATGGCTAACGACATCTATGACGTCGC
>JACDBM010000275.1 GCA_013694945.1 Chthoniobacterales bacterium | reverse complement strand
CTTAAGAACAAGGGCGAAGAGGCGCGGCTCGTAATCGAAGATGCGACTGCTTCGCGGGAATGGCTGGCGGTGGCCCTGCGCGAATTTGTCGTTGGTCAGTCGTTCCCTGTGTCGGCGAAAGCGGGTGTGCTGCTGAAGTTACTGGTCTAAGGCATCTGCTGCACGCGTAGGATTGCCGGGCCACTGCCGTCTCATTTTCTCGCCAGTTCGCGGCGACGGAGCGTCAGGATGTAGAACATGGTGCCGCTTGCACCGATCGCGGTCGCGCTGATGAAGTTGACCTGCGGTCCCAGTTTCCAAAGCACCGCACCCAAGAGCGCCGCACCGCTGACGAGCAGATCGCGGATGAGATAATAGGCGCCCACCATTTGTCCACGGCGACGGGCGTCGCTGTAGCCGATGATGAGAGCCTTCCGTGCGGCATCTCCGAATTCCTTCAGGCCGCGAATCGCGAAGGCGAGCAGCAGCATCGGAAAAGTGGTGGAATACAGAAGGATGAGCGGGAAGAGGGTGAAGAAAACGAAAGTGGCGATCACGAACGGTTCGCGACCGTATCGGTCCGCGAAATGCGAGGCCGGGATGATGCAAGCGGTGGCGGCGAGCATCTCCACGCTCGTCAGGACGCCGAATTGCTTTGCGCTCAGGCCGAGATTGTCCATCGCGTAAATCACCACCCAGGCGAAGGGAATTCGCTCGCAGAAACGGACGAGAATGTCGCTCAGCAACAGCCGTCGCATCGGCCCGTTGAACGCGCGGATGCTGCGCAGGAAGCTCCAGCGATCCGAACGATCCACCGTGTGCGTGGGAGAGTCCCGCAGTTCGCGTTGCACGAAGATCGTGGAGATCGAGAGCACGATGGAAACGGCGAGAGCGATGCGCACGCCCGTCACGATCCCATAGCGGTCGATCAGAATTCCGCCGAGGAACGGCGCAAACATGATCGGGATTCTTTTCATCACGGCCTGCACCCCGATGGCGGTGGCATGGCGATTCGCGGCCAGCGATGCCCCGATGAGCGAGAACGAAGCGGGCAGGGAAAAACATGTCCAGGAGAGGAACAGAAACATGCCAGCAAGGACGGCGCCCCAATGAGGAAACATCAGCACGATCCCGTAGCCGATGATGGAAAAGATATTGAAGGCGACAAAGGCATGCCGATGCCCCCAGCGGTCGACCAGAATGCCGCCGGGATAGGCGTAGACGGCGCCGAGAAAACTTCGCAGCGCATCAAACAGACCGATGACGAACACGGTCGCGCCGAGTGCCTGAAGGTATTTCGGCAGGAAGCGCATCCAGAGCTCCTCGCCGGCGCCGATGGCGAACGTAGCAATGAGGAGGATGACGAGGTTGCGCTTGAGCCCGAAGAACTCAGCCATGCGAAGCCTGCCGGTCACGCGTGAGTTAGCCGCCGGCAGGCAACGCAGTAAAGCAAAACTCGCCGGACGAAGAAGGATCCTGTGGCTGCGTGTCTTTGTGATTGCCTAACCAACGTTGCAGGAGTCTAACCTCCCGGCATGGAAAGCATTCAAGCAACGGAAGCTGCAATGGCGCGGGATCCTGCTGATGTCGTGGTTCGCGGGAAGGCGACCGGATTTCTCCAGGAAATCGTCAGTGGCCCATTTCATCTCCAGGCAGACGAACCGGTGGACGTGGGCGGGACTGACGCAGCCCCTACGCCGTATGATTATCTGCTCGCGGGGCTCGGCGCCTGCACTTCAATGACCGTCGCTCTCTACGCACGCCGCAAGCAATGGCCGCTGCAGGACGTCACGGTTTCGCTTTATCACTCGCGCATTCACGCCAGGGATTGTTCTGAGTGCGAGACTAAAGCCGGCCTGCTCGATCGGATCCAGGTAGAGGTTGAACTGAGCGGCCCCTTACGGCGGAGCAGCGTTCGAAGTTGATGGAGATCGCGGAGAAATGTCCCGTTCATCGCACCTTAAAATCTGAGATAGACATTCAGATCCGACCAAAGAGCGCTCAGGCAGAGGAGGCGAGCTGAAAGCCTTTCGGCGGATCGAAGGCTGTTCATATCGTCCACAGATTACGCAGATCTTCACAGATTTTTTAGGGCAAGGAGCGTCTCCTGCTCGAACTCTCCGTCTCTCTTCATTTGCGAAAGTCGGCGTGAATTTGGGGATGTATCCTTCTCCGTGGCGCAAGCTTGGCCGCCGAGGCGTTCCATGGATAAGGAAGCCC
>JACDBM010000268.1 GCA_013694945.1 Chthoniobacterales bacterium | reverse complement strand
GAGTCGCCATCGCCTATGGCGTTGTCGCATGGCTGTTGATTCAGATCGCTACGCAGGTCTTCCCATTCTTCGAAATCCCGCATTGGGGCGTGCGCATGGTGATACTCGCAATCGTGTTCGGTTTTCCACTCGCGCTCATCTTCGCCTGGGCCTTCGAACTGACGCCGGAGGGCCTCAAGCGCACCGAAGAAGTTGACCCGACCGAGTCGATTACCCGCAGCACTGGTCGCAAAATCGATTTCGTCATCATCGCTCTACTGAGCGCGATCATCGTTGGGCTCCTTTACCTTCAGTTCCGAAGCGGAGACGGTCTCGAGAAGAGCATCGCGGTCCTGCCTTTCGAAAATTTGAGTGAGGAAAAAGCTAATGCCTATTTCGCCGACGGCATTCAGGAGGAAATCCTCACGCGCCTCGCGAAGATCAGCGATTTGAAAGTGATCTCGCGCACTTCGACGCAGCGCTACCGCAGCGCGCCCTCGAATATTCCGGAGATCGCAAAGCAGCTCGGCGTAGCAAACATCCTGGAAGGAAGCGTGCAGAAGGAAGCGGACCGGGTGCGCGTGAACGTGCAACTGATCGACGCAAGGACAGACCGCAGCCGTTGGGCCGAGGCTTACGATCGCAAATGGGCGGACATTATTGGCCTGCAAAGCGAGATTGCACAGAGCGTGGCCGAGGCACTCGATGCTCGTCTGACTGGACGCGAAAAGGCAACTCTCCTCGCCAAACCGACGGAGAGTCACGCCGCCTACGACGCCTATCTTCGCGGCCGCTTCTTTTTGCACAAATCGCCCGAAAAGGCGCGCGTCCTCTTCGGGCAGGCGATCAGCGACGACCCACGGTTTGCGCTTGGATATGCTGGTCTCGCAGATTACTACATTCTGCTTGGAAAGAGGGGGGCGATGCCTGGGAACGGCGCGGCGCAACTCGCCTGGCCTCAGGTAGAGGCGGCGCTCGCGCTCGATGACCAGCTCGCGGAGGGCTACATCTCGCGCGGAATTTTGCTGAATGACTTCGAGTGGAACCCGCCCGCCGCGGCGGCGGACTACCGCCGGTCGCTGAAGCTCAGTCCGAACAGCGCCGACGCGCACCGTTGGTATGCGCGGGCTCTCGGGCAAAGCGGGCGCTTCGAAGAAGCGCTGCGGGAGATCGCCGCCGCTGAGCAACAGGATCCGCTTTCGCCGCTGATTCTCGTCACGAAAGCCAAACTCCTTTTCGTGGCGAGGAAATTTGAGCAAGCGCTCGAGCCGAGCCGGAAAGCACTGGAACTGGAGCCGGAGTTCGCGGGTGCGTTTTCAATTCTGGCGCAAAGCTATAGCGAACTCGGGATGCACCAACCCGCGATGGAAGCAGCCGCCCGATTCGTCGCCCTTTCCGGCGACACCGGCTGGGCAAAGCTCGAGCTCGCGTACGCCTGCGCCGCGGCCGGTGAGAAACCGCAATGCGAACGGCTCATTCGCGAAGCGACCGCGGTGGCGGGACAATTCTCGCCCTTCGATATGGCAACAATCAGTTCCGCTCGCCATGAGTTCGATGCGGCCTTCCAATGGCTCGAGCGCTCGGTGGAGGAGCGCTCCGTGGACGTGATCTGGATCAGAGTCGATCCGAGATTGGACCACATCCGCGCTGATGCGCGTTTTCAAAAAGTCCTCGCCCAGATGGTTCCGCGCCGCTGAGCATCTCGGACGACAAAAAAAACTTGTCTTATCCAGTGAACCTGATCATTCCTTGACGGGAGGTTAATCACAATGCCTGCAGATTATCCGCAGTATGGCGCGCCTGAAACACCGCGCTCGTTTCGGGAGGTGCTCCGAAAGACCCTTGCTGAACCCGATTTTGCCAGCTTCATCCATGGTATGGTGCGGCAGGCACGAGCGGCCGAGACGGAAGAAGAAAGGGCCGAAGCAGCCCGTAACATAGATATCCATTTTAAACTGAGCGACGAGGAATTAACGTGGCTAGAACTGCCGCCCGCTTTTGCCAGTGGTCGGTGCCGCTGCACTGAAACCAGGCCAACAGTAATGCTTCTTGACTTTGCGACCGCGACGCCGAGTTGGCCCGCAGAAGAATCCAGCGGCGCATAGCTCTCTGGAGGTTTTTCGGGACCTGGAGCAACGCTGGCACGAAGCGGTCGGTGCCCTGCCCCTCTCGGACGGAACGTGGCGTTACTCGCGTCGCGGGCAGCAAAGCGATCCGGCGCAGGGATGGAAGATTCACCTTTCGGCGACGCCGCTTTCTGCGGTGGAAGTCTTTTGGCGCACGTTCCCTATTCTGCACGGACAGGATGTGCTTTTCAAAGTACCGGTTCGGCTGACTTTGCTCTCGGAAATGAATTCGGGTCTTCCGTACTTTTCGCAGGTCGGTAAATTCCTAACGCTTTATCCGCGCTCGACCGCAGAAGCTCTCAGTCTAGCCTCTGCTCTGCACGTCGCGACGCGCGGCATAGGCGGGCCGGAGATCCCGTTCGACAATCGATACCGGAGAAACAGCCTCGTTTACTACCGGTATGGCGCTTTCGGATTGCGCAAGGGCGCGGCGGGCACGGGAGTTATCCTAGATCCGGCGGGCAAGGCGCACAAGGACAGGCGCGCCGCGCAGTGCGCGGTTCCGCCTTGGTTGCACGATCCATTTCAAAAACGTCGGGCCAAAGGGCGACGGCTGCGCGGTCCGATTGGTGAAGATTACCTTGCATTTAAGGCTCTGACACAGCGCGGAAAGGGCGGTGTCTACGAGGCGGTCGACCTTTCCGTTTCGCCCGCTCGTCGTGTGATCGTGAAAGAGGGGCGGCGCGAGGGCGAGACCGATGTTTTCGGTCGGGACGGTTACGCGCGCATCAAACACGAGGCCCGCGTCTTGCGATTCCTGGGGCGCGCGGAAGTTCCCGTGCCGGAGATTTACGCGGACTTTACTCAGAACGGGAAGCGCTATCTCATTCTCGAGAAAATTCCTGGTCGCTCCCTCTTATCCCGAACGCGACCTCAGCCGGCGAAGCCATCCTGGGAGCGAGCGCAGAAGATTCTTGATCAGATCGCGCCGTTGTTGTCGCGCATCCATGCCATCGGTTGGGTCTGGCGTGATTGCAAGCCATCTCACATTTTCATGCATCGCGGCGCGTTGCGTTTCATTGATTTTGAAGGCGCGTGCCGCATCGATGACACGCAAGCGCTGCCGTGGAGTTCGCCCAACTACGTGCCGCCGGTTTACGCGCGCCGACTCTCCCGCCGAACGGGGACACTGGAAGACGATTACGCGCTTGGAGTGATCGTGTTTCAATTCGCCACCGGAAAGTTTCCGCCAGTCGGCGCGCGCGGTCGTGCGCAGCTCTTGAATCGCATCAACACCCCGCGTGATCTCCGGCAGGAGATTGAACGGCTCCTCAGCGCGTAGCCGCGCCTATTCCTTTACTTTGAGCAAGAGAACCGGCACGTCGACGCTGTGTCGAACCTTGTCGGCCGTGCTGCCATAGAGCAGATCGCTCACGAAGCGATGGCCGTGCGTTGTCATCGCGATTAAGTCAATGCCTGTCGTGCTGGCAAGCTTGATGATCTCCGTCGCTGGATCGCCCAACGCTAGGACTGAGCTTACTTCGAATCCCTCACCCACCAGCTCGTGTTCGACCGTCTCAAGATATTCGCGGTCGCGTTTCATCTCTTCGCTTTCCCGCAGCTTCAGCTGCTCGAAATTCCGCGCCGCCCAGCCATCGGCCACGTGCACCAGCATGAGCTTTGACTTTGCCAGGCGAGCGAGCGGCCGGATGTGGTTCAGGATCGTCTGATCGGTCTCTCGATTTTCGACCGGGACAAGAATCGTTTTATACATCTGCGCCTCCTATTCCAGAAACCAACCGCGAAACGTCTGAATGAGCAGCCAGGCACCATCGTGCCGCCGAAAACGACTGCCGTTCGCAACTCCACCGCCGTCGAGGATTATCTCGAGCGCATCCTGGAGCTAATCAACGCCAAGGGCTACGCCCGGGTGGTGGATATCGCGAGCAGCC
>JACDBM010000235.1 GCA_013694945.1 Chthoniobacterales bacterium | reverse complement strand
CCTTTCGGTCCGCTTGCACATCGTCAGGCGGGAGTCGGGCAAATTGAACGTTGGACGTTGCGTGCTGGTCATTGGACGTTCTGCCGGCATGCGACGCGCAATTTATCCCGGCAGTTTTGATCCGGTGACGAACGGGCACCTCGATGTGATCGAGCGCGCGCGAAAACTCTTCGACGAGGTCATTGTTGCCGTCGCGCATAACGACCAAAAGCAGCCGTTTTTCGATCTGGAGGAGCGGCTCGCTCTCCTCCGCGCTTCACTCCATCGCGCCGACGGGGTGCAGATCGCTCCGCTCGATGGTCTGCTGGTCAATTTCGCACTTCAGCAGAAGGCAAGCGCAGTCGTGCGCGGCCTGCGCGCGGTTTCCGATTTCGAATTCGAGTTTCAGATGGCGCTGATGAACCGAAAACTGGAAGCGAGCGTCGAAACGATCTTTCTGATGCCGAAAGAGGAATATTCTTATTTGAGCTCGCGGATTGTGAAAGAGATCGCGCGGCTCGGGGGGGACATCTCGAAGTTTGTGCCGGCGGAAGTGGTCGCAGCCTTTGCGCGGAAACGGCGGGAATGAAGGTTCATTTACGGCAAATCCCCAACGAGGGCCAGTTCCTGGAGGGCGAGGAGGACTGCCCCATCCCGGAGCTTGCGAAGGAGGATATTGTCTGCGCGGGTCCCCTGCGTTACTCGCTGAACGTTGGAGTTTCCGAAGGCGCGCTCTGGGCAAACGGCACCTTGTCGCAACCGGTTGAGCTGACGTGCGTTTCATGCCTCGAGCGATTCGTGCACACGATCGAGGTGCCGGAGTTTGCGCTGCACACGGAACTTGGCGGACCGGAAACGATCGATCTCACTCCTTTTGTCCGAGAGGACATTCTCTTGAATCTGCCCCCGAATCCGCGCTGCGATCGCGACGGCGGCCGGGTTTGTCCCGCGCCCAATCTTCCCCCGGAGCGAAGCAGCGAAGCCGAGGAGCAGCGCAAGCCGGACTGGAGCGCGCTCGACAAGCTGGATCTTGGTTGAGCGTTGAGAAGTCCGAAGAGTTGAGAAGGCCTTCGGAAGCTCCCTTCAACCCTCAACATTTCAACCTTCCGGCGTTTGTTTTTTCCTGATTTCCTGCTTTCCTACTCCGCTCGTATGGGAGTTCCAAAACGCAAAACCTCCAAGATGCGGTTGCGCACGCGCAAGGCCTCTCATCGCTGGGTCGCCCCGCAATTGAACAAGTGCACGCAATGCGGCAGCACCGTGGCTTCGCATACCGCCTGTCCTTCCTGCGGCTACTATAAGGGACGCCAGGTTCTGACGGTGGATGCCGGGTAGCGCGCGCATGCTGCGCGCTGTGGCGGATATCCAATCCGGCACTCTTCGACAGCTTCGCTGACTTGCCTCCGCAGGATGCGGAGCAGAGCGCACAGAATGTGCGCGCTGCCTGGCTCACAGTTTCGTTTTGCATTCCCCTTGGGGAACTCGCAAACTCCACGCGCCGATGAAAATCGCACTCGATGCCATGGGCGGCGATTTCGGGCCCCCCAACCTGGTGGCGGGAGCAGTCATGGCGCTGCGGGATTACCCGCAAATCGATAAGCTGTATCTCGTCGGCGACACCGGGAAGATCGAGGCGGAGCTAAAAACAAAAGCCTGCAGCGACCCGCGCATCGAGATCGTTCATTCGACACAGGTCGTGGAGATGAGCGATGGTGCGGTGGAATCCGTTCGCCGGAAGAAGGATTCGTCGGTCAGCCGCGCGGTGGATCTTGTGAAGAGAGGGGCGGCGGACGCAATCGTGAGCGCCGGTCACACCGGGGCGGCGGTGGCCGCGACGACGATCAAATTGCGAACGCTCCCTGGAATCGATCGCCCCGGCATCGCCGCCCTTATTCCATCCGAGACAAATGTTTTTGTTCTGATTGATGCCGGCGCGAACAGCGATGCACGCGCGGACCACCTCCTGCAATACGCGATCATGGGTTCGGTCTATTCACGGCATGTGCTCGGCTACGAAAATCCCGAGATTGGCCTGATGTCGATCGGCGGCGAAGACGTCAAAGGCACCGATCTCACGAAGGAAGTGTTTAAGATGCTCAGGGATAGCTCGCTGAACTTCCGTGGCAACGTGGAAGGGCACGACCTCTTTGCGCATCCGGTCGAGGTGGTGGTTTGCGACGGGTTCGTCGGCAACGTCATTCTGAAAACTTGCGAGTCAGTGGGCGATGCGATCTTCAAATGGCTCAAGCACGAGCTGGTAAAGAGCAAGGTGCGCATGGCAGGCGCTTATCTCGCGCAAGGTGCTTTTCGCGCGATCAAGAAAAGAGTGAATTACGAGGAGTATGGCGGCTCAGTCCTCCTCGGCGTGAACGGCATTTGCATTATTGCCCATGGCGCGAGCACGCCGCTCGCGATCAAGAACGCCTTACGGGTGGCGGCCGAGTCGATTGAACATGAGGTGAACCCGCATATCATCGAGGAAGTTCGCCGTTACCATGAAACGACAGCCCAGCTCGAACCGGCGATCCGCTAAACCCGGCCGCACCGCTTCGATTGTGGGCACCGGCAGCTATACGCCGGACAGGGTCCTCACGAACGAAGATCTCTCGCACATCGTCGAGACCACTGACGACTGGATCACGACCCGGACCGGCATCAAGACCCGCCGGATCGCGGCCAAGGACGAGTACACCAGCGACATGGCGGCGCGGGCCGCGCTAGCCGCCATGGAGCAGGCGGAGATTGCTCCGGTGGAGATCGATCTGATCCTGCTCGCGACAGCTTCGCCGGACATGATCTTTCCCGCGACCGCCTGTTTCGTGCAGACGAAAATCGGAGCCACCAACGCCGCGTGTCTCGACGTTTCGGCCGCTTGCGCGGGTTTTCTATTCGCACTCGAGATCGCGCAACAATTCATCACGACCCACACTTACGAGACAGTGCTCGTGATCGGCGCGGAAAAGCTCAGCTCCATCACGAACTGGACGGATCGGAACACTTGCGTCCTCTTCGGAGACGGCGCGGGGGCTGCCATTTTGCAGCATCGCAGCGAGAGCACACATGGCGTCATCAGCACACATATCGGCAGTGATGGTCAATACGCAGACATTCTGTGGATGCCCGGGGGTGGGTGCCGGCAGCCCATCACGGCGGAGAACGCTCATCAGCATCTGCAAACGATCCACATGTCCGGCAAGGACGTTTACAAGCAGGCGGTCGTTTCCATGCTCGACGCCTCGAAGAAGGCCCTCGACAAAGCAGGGCTGACGATCGACGACATCGCGTGCATCATTCCGCATCAGGCCAACATCCGCATTATCGAAGCGATTGCCGATCGCCTGAAAATCCCGATCGAGCGATTCTTTGTGAACCTGGATCGCTACGGGAACACATCGGCTGCCGCCGTCGCGATCGCTTTAGATGAAGCAAATCGGAGCGGCCGGCTGAAACCA
>JACDBM010000004.1 GCA_013694945.1 Chthoniobacterales bacterium | reverse complement strand
CGCGTCCGCGCGTCGGTTTCCCACAAGCGACAGCCCCCGAGATAGGCGTTCCGATTATGACCGAGCTCGACGCCTTCCGGCAGCTTCTCGAGTTGCTTGGCGTTGCCCCCGCCGAGCACGACGTAATCGGCAATGAAGGCGTGCTTTAACTGCAAAACAGCGGCAATCACTTCCCGCTGCCACGCTTTCCGGCCGAGCTGCGCCAGCCCCGCTTTACCGAGAACGTCTTCGATCCGCTCCACGGCAGGATACGGAAGATCACCGAGCTCCAGGGGAAGGACATTGCGATTCCAAAGGAGGGTCGAGCCAAGTCCCGTGCCGAGGCCGAGAAACAGCATGCGCCCTCCGCGATAACTCCCAAGCGCTTGCATGGCCGCATCGTTGATCACGCGGATCGGTTTGCCTAACGACTGCTTGAAATCCCACCCGACCCAGCCTTCCACGAGGTGCTTCGGTTCTTTAATAATCCGACCCTTTGCCACCGGTGCGGGAAAACCGAGCGAGACGGCATCGTAGCTCCAATCGGCGGCTGTTTCCTTGATCTGGGCGGTCAGACGCTTTGGGCTCAGCTTGCTGCCGGAGGCAAACTTCCGTTTCTCCGCCGGCGAGAGCATGAGCTTCACGTTCGTGCCGCCGATATCGACGACGAGAATTTTCTTCACGAGCGCCCTCTCGGCGCAGTAGTCAGGGGGGCCAGCTTTCCGGCCGATGATTTTTGAGACTCAGCGAGCTTGCGCGCCTGCTTCCGTGAACGCTCCCGAAAGTGCAACTGCGCCTGAGAAGCTGGTTGCCCTTCTTCACCACGCAGCCGCACATAAGAACCATCGGATTGCAGCTCACGCGCTTTCACGTGGTCGTTCAGAAAGCGCGGCAAAATGTCGTTGATAATCTCATCGCAGAGGGCGGAATCCTCGATCGGGAAGGCTAACTCGACGCGACGCAAGAAGTTCCGCGGCATCCAGTCCGCGCTCGCGAGGTAAAGATCCGGCTGCCCGTCGTTCGCGAAGAAATAGACACGGCTGTGCTCCAGGAAACGGCCCACGATGCTGACCACGCGGATGTTTTCGCTCAGGCCCGCAACCTTCGGGCGGAGGCAGCAAATCCCGCGGACGATCAGGTCGATTTTCACTCCCGAGCAGGACGCTTCGTAGAGTTTTTCGATGATCTCCTGATCGACGAGCGAATTGAGTTTCGCGATGATACGCCCTGGGTTGCCAGCCTGAGCGTGGTCGCGCTCGCGCTCAATCAGACCGATCAGTCGCTTCTTTAGATCGAACGGTGCGACCATCAACTTCTCCAGTCCGGGATAACTCGCGAGACCGGTCAAGGTATTGAAGACGATCGCCACTTCCTCCGTGATCTTCGGGTTCGTCGTGAACAGGCTGAAGTCCGTGTAGATGCGGGCGGTGCGTGGATGGTAATTACCCGTGCCGAGGTGCACGTAATGTCGGAGCCGGTCGCTATCTCGCCGGACAATGAGCAGCATTTTGCAATGCGTTTTCAGGCCGACCACCCCGTAAACGACGTGGGCGCCTGCTTCCTCCAAACGGCGCGCCCACTGGATATTGGCAGCCTCATCAAACCGGGCGCGCAATTCTACCAGGGCAGTCACTTGCTTGCCCCGGTTCGCCGCGTCGATCAACGCTTCGACAATCGGCGAATCGCCACTCGTGCGGTAAAGCGTGATTTTGATGGCAAAGACCTGCGGGTCCTGGGCGGCCTTCTCGATCAACTCCACGATGGGATCGAAGCTCTCGTACGGATGGTGCAGGAGAACGTCCTGTTTGCGCATGGCCTCGAAAATGTCGGCATGGGGAGGCAAAGCCGGATCGCTCGTAGGCTGGAAAACTCGATCTTTCAGGTTCGCGAAGGCGTCGTTCACCACGAGCGGAGTGAAGTGGGTCATCGTGAGCGGACCGTCGACCGGGTAGAGGTCGGGTTCGGTGAGATGAAAAAACTCCAGCAGCAGCTCGCGAAAATAGCTGGGGCAATCGGCCTCTACTTCCAGCCGGACGGCATCTCCGCGGCTCGACCTGCGCAGTTGCTGCTCGATGCTCCGCAAAAGGTTATCGGCTTCCTCGTCATCGATGTAGAGATCGCTGTTTCGCGTCACGCGAAAAGCGTGTACGCCGTCGAGAATCAAGCCGGGGAAAAGATCGGCGATGAAATTTTTGATTAGCGCCGCGAGATAGATGTAGTCCCACGTCTCATCCTCGGCCTTGCCGCGCGGCATCGAAATTAAGCGAGGAAGCACGCGGGGGACTTGGACAATGGCATGCAGTGGTTCGCCCTCTTTCTCGGCTCGAGCGCGCACGAGCAGATTGTGGCTCTTGTTCAGCAGCTGCGGGAAGGGATGGCTCGCGTCCACCGCCAATGGGGTGAGCATCGGGAAAACCTCTTCCTGGAAATAGCGGCGCGCCCAGGCGGCACGTTTGGCGTTGAGCTGGGCCACGTCATGCACACGAATCCCGTGCTTGGCCAGAGCCGGGGTCAGCTCATCGCGCCATAAGGCATATTGAGCGGCGACCATTTCATGAACGGTGCGCTGGATGGCGTTGAACGTGTCGCTGGCGGCCAGGCCGTCAGGACCCACGTCACTCGTGCGGCTGGCGATCTGTTGCTTGATTCCGGCGACTCGGATTTCAAAGAACTCATCGAGATTCGAACTGACGATGGTAAGGAATTTCACCCTCTCTAAAAGCGGCTGACTTGGATCCTGAGCCTCTTCGAAGACGCGGCGGTTAAACTCGAGCCAGCTCAACTCCCGGTTGAGGAAACTCTGCGGTTGGGAAAATTCGTTTTGTTCCCGGACTTCAGCGGCAGGAGGCAACGCCACGATATTTGTGGGTTCCTCGGCGGGCGGGGAAGGTTGCGATTTCGAAGGCATCCTCAAGCCTACTCGGCGACGAGCTAAGCGCGAAAAATTCGTCCGAAGAAGCCGCGTCTTTTCGGCTTCGCACCGACCGTGCCGGGCGGCCAGCATTCCACAATCTCCAAGGCAAGGAACCGGAAAAGGGTCAGACGGGCGAATTTCAAATCGAGCCGTAGATTCTTTGCAATTTGGGCGATGGAGCGCACGCCGTTAAAGTGGGAGGCGAACTGCGCTTCTGCGGCCGTGAGGCGCATGCGCCGCACTCGGTCGAATCCGTCGCGCGTGTAAGCAGGAATAGACGCGGGATCGTATTCCGCCTGGGTCCCAAGGTCTTGATGCTGGATAAAGCGGAGCGTGCCGAGCGCCCAATGATCTACGTCGTCGTCAGTGGGAATTCGATCCACATAACTCGGCAGCTCGGAACTTTGCTCGAAGGTGAAACGCACCCGGGGCGCGCACCAAAGCTGCGCGAAAAGTCTTTGCCCGTAGTGCTGCACGAGCTGCATGGCGGGCTCGAGGTCGATCAAATGCTCCTCCGTCAGGGTGACGAATAAAGGCCGTCCGCTTTCCCGCTGTTCCTGGCGGGCTTGCTCCACCTTCTCGTCTTCGATGTTTACCAGAGTACTCGGCGTCTCGGGGCAGTACAGCTCTGGATCGCGAGTGGTGGCGAGAATCATCCGACCATCACGTGCGAGCAGTTCGACGGGTTCATTGTTCCAAAAAGAACGCAGCGTGCCAGTAAGCCTTTCGCTTGCGATGGTGCGCAAGGCTCGAGCCAAAGAGAAAAATCTGGTGTCGCCGCAGAAGTAGGCGCCGCCGCCTGGCGGAAATATTTGCGCGCTCCGTGACTCACTGGCTGTCCCGAGTAGTTGGGGCTCGGAGTGGAGACCTGCGGCCGAGCTGCCTAACGAGACATTCCCGGTGAGTGGCGAATCCGAGATTGTTTTCCGCCCATCGTCGGGAAACGAACCGTCCGGAGCCAGAGAAGTCTCTTCCCCTGCCGCGGAGTTCTGGCTCGATCCGGTTTGGGGTTCCGCAGGCGCCCTATCGGACTGCGTCAGCAAGGAAGCTGGATCTTGCAGTGTTGCGTGCTGCTCGGAAGGAAATGCGCGCGGCGACGTAGACTGGTTCACGGTTCAAGTCGTCCGAAAGACTGCTTCTGGCGAGCTGCGGACCGGCCGCTCCTCACGAAAGGAAAGCCATCTTCTCGGCGCGTCGAGCCTACTCCCAGGTCTGACGCGCCGCAAACAAGCTGCAGGCTGCGTGCGCTCTCGGCGGCGAGTAAATTACCGAGTGACCGTGCTCACAGAAGCCGAGCGGCCACTGGGAGCGCGGACGGTGGTCGTGCAGCTGCTGAAAACGGCAAGGATTAGAACGGCAGCTACGCTGGAGAAAATGAGTGTTCGCATATCTTCGATTCGGGAGAAGCCCCTGGGGTGAGTGCCTGTTTTTTTGTTTGTTTAACGGTTCGCGAATCGGTTTGCGAGCGCGCGGCGGCTAATCTTGCCGCGTTCAGTAATCGGAAATTCATCGACAAAGTAGATCTGTTTCGGTATCTGCCAGCCACTCAGGCGGCCGCGAAGGAATTCGAGCACGTCAGCCTCTTTGACACTTGCCGCCGCGACGATGCAGGCAGCGACTTCTTCATTTCGAAGTGCGGAATTGCGGCCAAACACGATCGCTTCGTGCACGCCGTTAAAGGCCAGCAACGCAGCTTCCACTTCGGCGGGATTCACCTTTTTCCCGGCGACGTTGATGAGATCTGAGACGCGACCAACAATTCGGAATCCACTGCCCGCGGCAGTGAGAAGGTCATCGGGAATGAAGCAGCCAGCGGACAGTCTTGCTTCGTCCGCCTCCGGAAAGTAGCCGTCGCCCGCGGCCGCGGAACGCACACGGACCCGGCTCGCTCTGGCCGCAGGTTCAAGCGCCTCCAATTCGACGCCGTCCATTGGCTGCCCGACAAAGCCCTCCTCGTCCAGCGCTGCGCCGCGGTCGTAACAGATCCCGCCGCACTCCGAGGATCCGTAGAAGGAGTGGATCAATTGCTGGAATCGATCGTGGAACCCGTGCGCGACATGCAGGGGCAACGGCGCGCCGGCCGAAATGCAGAGCCGCAGGTGCGACAAGGCGGGCACCCCTTCCATCCCGCAGAATGCCTGATAGAAGACTGGCATTCCGGCGAAGACTGTCGCCTTTGTCCGCGCGAGATCGTTCAGCACCGCGCGTGGCATTCGATCACGGCTCAAGACCAAAGGCACGCCACGCGCAATCAGCGGTGTCAGGAGATTGCTGAAGCCATAGGAATGTGAGACCGGAATGACCCCGAAATTCAGGTCCCGGTCGGTGATGTTCATGGTCTCGCAAATTTGGGTGCAATCAGCCAGAAGCTGCTCGCTGCGGAAACGAATCGCACGGGGTGCGGCCGTTGTTCCAGACGTTAACTTCAAGAGCGAAGGGCGGTGAGGCCCCCAATCCATTCGCGCTGAGGCGAGCTTCCCCAGTGCCAGCTCGGGGCCACGATCGGCGAGAATTCCTGCCGCATGGCCGACGGCGAGAGCGGCTTCGCGTTCCGGAATGCCGATGGTGCTCTCGAGCGGGAGGACGACCAAACCGCGATGGAGGCAGGCCAGCAGCGCGGCTGGCCAGGCGGGGTGATTACCGATCTGGATCGCCAGAACGCTTCCCGGCGCGAAATCAAGCATCTGCTCGAGTTGTTTCGCCTCCGCATCGACTCGCTCGAA
>JACDBM010000182.1 GCA_013694945.1 Chthoniobacterales bacterium | reverse complement strand
GTTCTCGTCGGCTGCCAGCGTTGTGGCTGGTTCTTTGCGCCGGCCATTGGTTCGATCGAGCACAATTTTCAGCGCCGCAACGTCGTTCGCGGCGAAGAACCACTGTCGATCGTAGACGGTCGCAATCGTGATCGCCCCCTCGGTCACGACATCCATGCGATGCTGCTCGTTCATGATCGCCTCGCGCCGGGCGTTCGGCGCGTTGGCTTGCAAACGCGTTCGCCATTGTCCGACGATCTTTTCGGCATCCTCCGCGCTGCCTTTGAAACGGAAACCTGCCAGCAACCCGGTCCGCTGGTCTTCCCAAGCTGTCACGGCGAAGAATGCATCCTTGATTCCAAGGGTCTCGAATTCCCGCAGCTTTTGCTGAATCACGCTCGCGTCTGGCATCTTCGAGAGCGGTCGTTGAACAAAATCCTGCACGGCGGGTTCGCGCCACAATTTGCAAATGTCAGTCTCGCGCCAGCGCGCGCGGGTGGCGTTAAAATCCGGCAGGTGCACGAACGCGAGCGTCTCCTTCGGCAAGAGCGACGTGACGGTAACGTTCGACGAGCCTCCGAGCCGACCACCGCGCATGGCATACCAGATTCCGAACGCCGCGGCTGCCCCGGCGACGAGCAGGAGGAAAAATCGTCTCACCGCGCTGATTGTAGCGGCCGGGCCGGCATCGCCAATGTCTAAAGCGACTTACGCCCGGGGGTGAAATTTCCGGTGCACTGCCTTCAAGCGTTGCTGATCGACATGGGTGTAAACCTGCGTGGTCGAAATGTCTGAATGGCCAAGCATCTCCTGGATGATGCGGAGATCAGCTCCATTTCCGAGCAGATGCGTTGCAAAACTATGCCGCAGCAGATGGGGATAGACGTTCGCTTCAAGGCCCGAATGCCTTGCGCGTTCTTTCACGATCTGCCAGAGCCGCACGGTGGTTAGTTTCGTCCCACGCGCCGAGAGAAAAATCTCACTGCCCGAGCGCGCTTTGACCAGCTTTGGTCGTTCGCCGGAGAGATATGCCGCCAGTGCGTCGCAGGCTCTTCGGCCGACAGGCACGATTCTCATTTTGTTGCCTTTGCCGGTGACCCGCAAGATTCGCTCTTCCGGATTGAAGTTCTCCAGGCGCGCGTTCGCCAGTTCGGAGATGCGCAAACCGCTGGCATAAAGCAGCTCAACAATCGCGCGATCTCGCAGTCCCCGCGGCTGAGTCGTCCTGATGCTGTCGATCAACTGCTCCACTTGCAGTTCGTTGAGGGTCTCCGGCAGATAGCGTTCGATTCGGGGAAGCGTGAGCGTTTCCGTCGGATC
This sequence comes from Chthoniobacterales bacterium, assembly GCA_013694945.1. GTDB lineage: Bacteria > Verrucomicrobiota > Verrucomicrobiia > Chthoniobacterales > UBA10450 > JACCTI01. The sequence goes on along the minus strand of JACDBM010000182.1, from coordinate 22,951 downwards.
GCGTTCCAAGCGTCCTTTCGCTTGGAGAAATCGGAAGAAGATCTTGAGCGCGACCACCACGAGCTTGATCGATGAAGCGGCCAGGCCGCGTTTCTTCTGCACGCCCAAGTATTCGCTAACGAGCGCTAGGGTGGTTTTGTCCGGCGCAGTGATCTGGTGTGCCTTCGAGCACCAGCTCGCGAAGTCGGCCAGCGAGCGGCGCGTTGAGAGTTGGTAATTTTCGGAGAGCCCCCGCTCAGTGGCGAGGAATCGGATGAAGGAATTAATCTCCTGTTCCACTGTGCGAGTTTCCCCGCAGCCAGCCGGGTTGGCAACGGAACCTGATTGAACATCCGCGCTTTGCTGATCGTCCAAGAACGTGCATCTCGCGCAAGACCTGAGTCGAACAATTATGGCAAGCTCTGAGCTGCTCCGAGAGACGATTGACAGAGAGAGAGCGTATAATGGAAAATACTGATAAGACGATGAGCCTCGACTTGAACACGTTGTTGAACGACTGGCCTCACGAATCAGGTGCAATCAAGGTGCGAAAGATTCTCGGACTCGATGGACGCGAGAAGCTCCAGCTCCGGATTGATCTGGGTATGCTCCAGATGGAGATGACCGGCCGGCCCGATGGTCACCGCCCGCACAATTGCGAGTCGCTTCTGCAATATCACCAGCGGCGCGCCGCGCGGTCGGAAGCGCGAGGCGACGCCTACGAGCTGACGTCAGAACAATGCAGCGAGTTACAGCAGGAAGGAATTCAGTATTACCATCGCTACCTGAGCCTTTTCCAGGTTAACGACTTCCCCGCCGTCATCCGGGACACGCAGCGCAATCTCGACCTTTTCGAATTCGTGGCGACGCACACCGAGCGCGACGAGCTGGCCTGGACTTTTCAGCAGTTTCGTCCCTACGTGCTCATGATGAACACACGCGCCAAGGCCTCGCTCCTTTTGGGCGATGGAAAGTTTGGAGAAGCGATGCGCGAAATCGAGCGCGGGCGCGATGCGATTCAGGATTTTTTTCAGCAATCGCCATTTCCCGAGCTGGCCCAGAAGAGCTCGGAGCTGGCATTTCTGGAAGAGTGGTTGGAGGAAGTCAGCTCGAAGCGCCCGCTCTCGAAGCTCGAGATTATGCAGCGTGAAATGGAAGGCGCAATCGCGAGCGAACTTTACGAACGTGCGGCTGAGCTGCGCGATGCAATCAAGTTGCTTAAGTTGCGCGAGTCGAGAGTCTGACAAAGCGCGACCGTTGTCACTCGGGCCTGGCGAGCCGAATCGCCTTCTCGAAATGCCGCGACCCAGGCATGATCTGCCGTAAACTTTCTCCTTCGTGAGCACTACGAATCCGAGTTTGATCGAGCGGAAGGAACGTTTTGCGCGCAAGATGAGCGGCAAAGCGAGGCCGGCGAACCGCTCGGAGAATCGCCTCCCGCCAGGCCAGCATCTCACACCGGGATTCCCGGTCCTCGATCTCGGGATTCGACCCGAAATTCCTCTGACCGAGTGGCGTTTGGATATTACCGGCATGGTCGAGAACCCGAAATTGTTCACGTGGGACGAGTTTAACGTGCTGCCGGGGTTCGAAGACGTGAGCGACTTCCATTGCGTCACCACCTGGAGCAAATTCGACGTCCGCTGGACGGGTGTAGCCTTCTTTACATTGATGGAGATCGTGAAGCCGAAGCCGGAAGTGCAACACGTGCTCTTCGGCAGCTACGATGGCTACACCACGAACGTCCGACTCGACGACGTCATGGACGATGACGTTTTGATCGCAACGCACTATGACGGCAAACCGCTGACTCGCGAACACGGCGGCCCCGCGCGCGTCATCATCCCGAAACTCTACGCCTGGAAAGGCGCAAAGTTTGTCCGTTCGATCGAGTTCTCGAACGAAGACAAACTTGGTTTTTGGGAAGTGCGCGGCTACAGCAACACGGCCGATCCTTGGACGGAGGATCGGTTTTCGCAGGCGAGTTAAAGATCGGCCGCAGTGTTTCGCCTGAGGCGGCGGAGCGGCTTAGAGGAAACGCCGGTAAGCGCAGGGGGAATGGTCACCGGTTGTTAGGCAACAATCGCGTGAACCGGAATCGCGCTAGCGTCGATTCGTTCACGTCACTCCGGAGTTGGAGAGATGAGGCTGCTGAGAGCCATCGGAAATCGCCTGCTCGAGGCAATGTCCCCCGCTGATCCTGACCTGATTTTCGGGCATTCGCAGCGCCGGACCGCCGAAGTTTCTTCCGCGGTTCTGTAGCCCAGTTTCACGGGCATGCTTCTAGCTTTTATAGAGGTTCTGTGCTGGAACACGCATTATCGGAGCAAGAGCATAGTCAGATTCTGCAGACGATTGAGATGTTTGAGGTCATCACTCAATCGCAACCCGACGATTATCAATCGCTCGAGATCCTCAAGGATGCCTACCAGAAAGTAGCGAAGCCGGAGGACTCTCTTCGCATCTCGCGCAAACTCGCGGAGGCCTACTTCAACGGCGGTTCCTACACGCTCGCGATGCAGGAATGCGAGCTCATCCTCGAGCATGAACCAAATGCACCGGAAATCCTGGCGATGCTCGGCGAGATCGAGTCGCGCCTCCAAGCGGCGGGTCAATCCATAGCTGGAGCGGAGGAGACGGTCGGTTTGATCGCGTCACCCCATCCCGATGCGAGGACAGGCGACGGCGAAGGCCGGCTCTTGGATTTGCACGGAAAGCGTGCCGGCGCGCAGATGCAGGAACGCGGGGACGAACAGCTCGCGAAGTTCATCGTAGCGCAGCAACTCGTGCCTGAAGAGCGGGTGATGAGCGCGCTCGCGGAGGTGAAAGAGCGGAATCGGAATCTGGCAGAGCAGGCTCTCGCGGTATCGTTGCTCGATCGAGTTTGTGGCGAGGAAACAGAACTCCACGAACGCGTGCTCTCGCACTTGATTGATCGGACGAAGTTCGCCTACGTGCCGATGGAATATTACGACATCGACCGGCAGGTTGCCCGGATGCTGCCGGAGAGTCTGACTCTCGGCCGCCTCTTCGTGCCCTTCGACCTGATCAGCCGCACGATCATGGTGGCGTGCTGCAATCCTTTTGACATCGCAGGACGCGAAGCGGTGCAGCAATCGCTTGATTACACCGTCGCCTGGTATCTCGCTCGCCCGAGTGCGATTACGCGCGCGTTGCAGGACATTTACCGGCTTGAAAGTCGCTCCTGAGCGGCCGCTCCCATGAGAAGTAAATCTTTCGCCGAGCGGATCGCGGACATCCTGATCGAGGACGGTCTTCTCCTGCCCAATCAGCTGGAGGAAGCCGTCGCGCTGCAGCAAAATGAGGGCGGGCGATTGCTGAAGATTTTGACGGACAAGCAGTTCGTGACCGACCACGACATGGCTTTCAGCATGGGCCGTTGCCTGAATACACCGCCGATCAATCTGGCGAAGCTGCGGGTGCCGGAAGAGATCATGTCGCTGGTGCCGCGCGAAATGGCCAAGGCCAATAAGCTGGTGCCGATCGCGCGCCTGAACGGCAAGCTCTTCGTCGCGATGGCTGACCCGACGAATGTTCTCGCCGTCGACGACGTCAAGCGTCGTGTGCAGCTGGACGTTGTCCCGATGATCGCAACTGAGCGAGCCGTGGCGGATGCAGTCGCTGGTGTTCATGCCGGCGGCGGCCACATGAGTGCGGTCCTTCGGCAAGTTGCGGAAGATGCAGCGAGTGCGGCTAAGACCGCGAACGCCGAGGTCGAAGTCGAGGAAACGAGAAAGGAAGAGATCGACATCGATCGGCTGACGCAGGACACGGAGGACGCGCCCGTCATCAAAATCGTCAACCTGATCCTCGTCCAGGCGGTCAAAGAAAAAGCTTCGGACATTCACATCGAGCCATTCCAGAAGTCGCTGAAACTTCGATACCGCATTGATGGCGAATTGATCCTGGCCGAGTCGCCGCCCAAAGCGCTCCAGCTCGCGATTACTTCGCGCATAAAAATTCTCGCGGGTTTGAACATTGCGGAGCGACGGCTGCCGCAGGATGGCCGCTTCCGCATCAAGGTCATGGGAAAAGAGATCGACTTGCGTATCTCCATCCTCCCGACCGCTCACGGCGAAAAGATCGTCATCCGTATTCTGGATAAAACGGCGTTGACCGGGAGCATCGACGAGATGGGGATGGATGAAGGCACGCTCGCCAGGTTCAAAAAAGCGATCGACGCGCCCCACGGAATGATCCTGGTCACGGGGCCGACCGGTTCTGGTAAAACGACCACGCTCTACTCCGTGCTCCAGGAATTAAACAACCCGCAGTACAACATTGTGACGGTCGAGGATCCGATCGAATACGAGCTCGCCGGCATCAACCAGGTCGCGGTTCGATCTGAGATCGGGCTCGATTTCTCGTCCGCACTTCGTTCCATCCTGCGCCAGGATCCCGACATCGTGATGGTGGGTGAAATTCGTGACAACGAAACAGCCGACATCGCTGTCAAAGCCGCGCTCACCGGTCACCAAGTCTTAAGCACGCTGCACACGAACGACGCCGCCGGAGCGATTACGCGACTCGACGATATGGGCATTGAGCCTTTTCTGATCTCGAGCTCCGTGATCATGGCTTGCGCACAACGTCTCGTCCGGCGCATCTGCACAAACTGCCGTGAGGAGTTTATCCCGGAGGCGGAAGTGTTCGCGCGGCTTGGGATTGAGCAGACGGAAGGCTCTGTGTTTTACCAGGGCAGCGGATGCGACCGCTGCAAAGGCCGTGGTTATCTCGGGCGACTGGCGTTGGTCGAAGCGCTCCCCTTGAGCGAGACCATTCGCCGGCTGGTTATCAAACGCGCCTCCGCGGCGGTGGTGAAAAACCAGGCCGTCAGCGAGGGCATGAAAACGTTGCGCATGGCCGGCATCGACAAGGCGCTGGAAGGCGCGACGACGCTGGAAGAGGTCTGGCGCGTTACGGCGGAGGACCACTAGACGATGAGAATTACTTTCCTTGATTTTTTCAGACGCCTGACGAAAAAGAAGCCGACCGACTCGGCCCCTCAAGAGCCGCCTCCGGAAATCGAAACGGCCGGCCGAAAACGACTCAGCAAAACTGTGCTGCCGAGTGCGAGTCGGAGCGCCTCGCCGCCAGATCCCTTTCAGGTGGGCGCGAGTTCTTTTCCTCTTGCAAGCGGCCGGGGAGCCCCAATGCCCGCCGCGCGCACAGTCTCTCTCGGCTCGTCGGCACCAATGTTCGGCAGTCCAGATCTACCCCCCGCGTTGGCGCTTGCCCTCGAGCCGAAGGTAGAGCGCGTTGTCTCGCTAGAACTCGGCGACGTCGTGCCGCAGATGCCAGCCGGGTGGGTGAAGGCTCTAAACGAGGAGGATTCGAGCCGTCGTGTTCTGTTGAAAGCCGCCGAGCTGGAGCGGGGGATGGCGAAGGGGAACCCGAGCGTGTCCATCGCGACGATTTATCGCCAGGTGCCGGAAATCTTCCTGCGGCCTGTTGACGCGTCGGACAACGCACAGGTCCGGTTGCCGTTCGCGAAGGTGATCGAGCAGTTCACGAAACTGCCACTGCGAAGCGACCAATCTCGCGTGCATCCCGTCCCGCAATTCGAAACGCCGTTTTTGAAAGTCACGCTCGAAGATAACGAGCGCTTTGGCACCCCCAATGAAGTGCTGCAAACGGACGATCTTCCCCCCGTGCGCGTGGAGCCCGCGACTGCCGACAGCATCGCCGCGGCTGAGCCCGAGCCTGTCGCGCAGGAAAAAGGACCCGCACCTGTGGTGCGCTTCCCCAGCGAGTTCCGACTGAGAACGGCCGCAGACGAGAACGGGTTTGCTACTCCAGTTCAGGCGCCGAAACAGACGGCACCCGCGACGATTGCCTTCAAACTTTCACCGATAGGAACGGACGCACCCGACTCTGAGAGTGTTCCAGCCTCAAACGGGGCGTCCGTTCCGACTAGTGCTCCATTACCCCCGCCGCCTGCGCGTATTCCATTCAAAATCTCCGCGCCGAGCGAAGATATTCGACCGAAGACGGAGCCTGCTTTGGCAAAACAGGGGTTTGCGCTAGAGGCGAAGACGGCATCCGTGGCCAAAGAGGCGACGGTGGCAGAAGAGAAGAAGCAAATCCGAATCTCGCTGCCGCTTAAGCCGATCCTGGATGCCTTCCCACCATTTCAACTCACAGGCGACACCGGCGCGGTTCCGGAAGAGGCGCGGATCGAGCTGCCGTTCTCGCTCGTAGAACCGCAACTCGCTTCCGGTCGCGTCTGCATCAAACCGGAGGATTTCGCCGCCGCATTACCGGAAGATCATCGGGCGCTCTTTACCTCCGCTGCAACCGCCGCCCCTGTGTCGCTGCCGCTCCAGGAAGTGCTGAAGAATCTGCCCGTGACCGCGTTGCAGATGCGCGCCGATCAGGAGGAACAGGAAGTCGGCGTGAACTTCGAGACTCCGTTTTCTGTGAAAGCAGACGAAGACGCGAAGCGATTCGATCTCTCGAGCAAAGCGACCAGCAAACCAATTTCGGAGCCTATCGTAGCTGCGGTTGAAGCGCCACAGCCAGTGTCAATTCCTGAACCGCAGACCAATTCGGAGGCGGAGGTTGCATCGCCCGGCCCTGCACCGGTGCCGCTGCCTGCTCCTTCGGCAGACAACACGTCCGAACCGGGAAAGCAATCAGATTTGCATCGGCTTTCGGAGTCCGAGGATGAGATTGATGCAAAGGCCATCGTAGCCCGCGTCTCCGAAATGCCGGGACTGAAAGCGTGCGCGATTCTGTTCGCCGACGGCCTCGTCCTGGCAGGGAATCTTCCGGAGGAATTAAAAGCCGATGGGCTCTGCGCACTGGCGCCTTCCATGCTCCGGCGAGCCGACGATCATCTTGGGAAGACACAATTCGGCACACTCTGTGCGATGACACTTTCGTGCACAAACGCTGCTATCACGTTTGTCATGCAAGACAATCTTTGCCTGGCTGCGCTCCACGGCAGTGGGGAGCTGACGCCTGAGACCCGCGCACGGCTCGGCTGCATTGTGCAGGAACTTTCACGGAAATATTCCTCCCCGGTCTAGAAAGCCAGTCCCGATGTCCATTATCAATTACGCCAGCCGCGAGATTCAGTTCAAAATCGTCTACTACGGGCCCGCGCTCTGTGGCAAAACGACCAACCTCGGCTACATCCATCGGCGGATTAATCCGCAAAACCGCGGCGATCTCGTCTCCCTTGCGACCGCGGCTGATCGCACGCTGTTCTTCGATTTCCTCCCGCTGAACGCGGTGGTGATCAAAGGCTTCGTCACGAAATTCCAGCTCTACACGGTCCCGGGCCAGGTCATCTACAATGCCACCAGGCAGCTCGTGCTGCGGAGCGTGGACGGAGTTGTGTTTGTGGCGGATTCGCAGTGGGAAAAGATGGAGGAGAATGTCGAGAGCTTTAGCAACCTCGAGGATAACCTCGCAAAACAGAACATCTCGCTTGATGAGATTCCTTACGTCCTGCAGTACAACAAGCGCGACCTCGAGAATGTCGCTCCCCTGAATTACCTGGAATATGTGCTGAACAACCGAAAGAAGCGGGTGCAAAGCTTCGAAGTCGTTTCGAGCACGGGGCAAAACGTCTTCGCTTCCCTTAATGCGGTCTCACAGATCCTGCTGCACAAATTTAGCCAGCAGAGTGAGGCGCCCAAAAGCTCGCCGGCACCAGTCGTGGTTCCTGTTCCAGCGCCTGCCCTGCAAAGAGAAGGAAATCAGGTATGAACGCCATTCCCTGCCTGACGATTGAAGATGTCGCAACTCTCGATGGGGTGCTCGCGGAGTTTCTGAAAAAAGCAGAAGCTGAATTGACGGTCGTAATCGACCGCGGAGGCAACGTCATTTCCCAGTTCGGCGACATGACCGTCATGGATGTGACGATCATCGCAGCCCTCGCTGCGGGATCTTTTGCCGCTACAAAAGAGCTGGCGCGCCGCATCGGCGAGGTGGAATTCAACGCGCTTTACCATCAGGGCAACGGCAATCACATCTTCATGAACTCCGTCGATGACGACACCATCATGATCACAGTATTCGGCTGCCGGACGACGGTGGGCTTGGTGCGATTTTATTCCGCCAGCACCGCGCAAAACGTCGGCATATTGCTCAAGAGCTTATCCCGCGAAGGACACGGCTTTTCGTTTAATGCTTCCGATGTCGTTGGTGCGTCGGTCTTCTCGGAGAACTAAACGCGTGGAAAGACTGCTCGCGCGGGGTAATTGCTGCGCTCCGGCAGAATAGAATCGGCTAGCCCCTTACGAGGTCGCAAAACCTAAGGCGGGCAGCCGCCGCGAGAACAGAACGCGTCGCGGCTAGCCTATGAACTCGCGGGCCACCAGGGTGGCATTATGCCCACCAAAACCGAAGGAGTTGTTCATCGCAACCCGAACCTTCTTCTCCTTCGCGACGTTCGGCGTGTAATCGAGATCACACTCTGGGCCGGGATGATCAAGGTTCGTCGTCGGCGGAATCACGGAATCGCGAATTGCGAGAGCACATGCCGCCATCTCGACGGCGCCTGCTCCGCCGAGCAAGTGTCCCGTCATGGATTTGGTCGAACTGATTGAGACTTTGTGAGCGTGTTCTCCCAGGACAGCCTTGAGCGCGCGAGTCTCAGCCACGTCTCCGAGGCCAGTTGAAGTAGCGTGGGCATTCACGTAATCGACTTCATCCGCGTTTGTGCCAGCATGCTCCAGCGCGATGCGCATGGCGCGGGCGGCGCCCCCGCCGTCTGGAGGTGGAGCCGTCATGTGATACGCGTCCGCGGAGAGACCGTACCCGGTGATTTCACAATAAATTTTGGCGCCTCGCGCTTTCGCATGTTCAAGCTCTTCGACCACGACAACGCCCGCGCCCTCGCTCATTACGAAGCCGTCGCGATCCCGGTCCCACGGCCGTGAGGCATGGGCCGGATCATCGTTGCGGGTGCTGAGCGCTTTCATGGAGGCAAACGCGCCCATGCCGATCGGAATAATGGAGGCTTCCGAACCGCCCGCGAGGAAGATGTCCGCGTCGCCGAATTTAATCATGCGCCACGATTCACCGATGGAGTTGCTCGACGTGGCGCAGGCGGTGACAATGCAGAAATTCGGCCCCTGCAAGCCGTATTCCATCGAGATCAAGCCACCCGCCATGTTGCTGATCAGCATCGGGATTGTGAATGGAGAAAGACGCGTCGGACCTTTAAAGACGAGGTTGCTGTGCTGGTCCTCGAGAGTCTTCAAGCCTCCGATGCCGCTGCTCACGATGACACCGAAGCGGTCGAGATTGGTCTTCGCCAAATCGATGCCGCTATCTTCTTTCGCCATCTTGGCTGCGGCCATGGCGAGCTGGGCGAAACGATCGGTCCGTCGGACATCCTTCGGGTTCTTGAAGAAGTCTTTCGGCTCGAAGTTGCGAACCTGCCCACCGATGCGGCAATCGTAGCCGTTTGTGTCGAAGGCATCGACCATCCCGATGCCGTTGACGCCGTTTTTCAGATTGTCCCAAAACGTGATGATGTCATTTCCAATCGGAGTAACGACTCCGAGACCTGTAATGACAACTCTTCTGTTCTTCATACGCGCCGAGGCGTGAACGTTCTACGGTCGGGCAGAAGATTCAACGGAGAAAGTGCAGGCTTTTGCCGGCGTTCGAGCGCCCGTCCAGAACGACCTGGCGGGGATTTTAGCGCGTGCCCATTCCGACGCTTTGGACCGTTTGAAAAAGCTTGCCTTCGGTCTTGATCGAGGGCGCGATAATGATCTCAGTCTGTTGAAACTCCGCAATGTTTCGCGCGCCGACGTTACCCATGCAGGTGGTAATAGCGCCCACGAGATTCTGGCTGCCATCGTCCACTTCCGCCGGACCGAAAAGAATCTGCCTCAACGAGCCTGTGGCCCCGACCTTGATCCGCGTGCCACGCGGTAGATTGGCGTGCGGCGTCGCCATGCCCCAGTGGTATCCTGCACCGGGCGCTTCGTGCGCTTTTGCGAACGCGCTTCCAACCATGACCGCATCTGCCCCGCAAGCGAGGGCCTTGCAAACATCGCCACCTTTGCTCATCCCGCCGTCGGTGATAATCGGGACATAGCGCGATGTTTTCTTGAAGTATGCGTCCCGGGCTGCCGCGCAATCCACCGTAGCGGTTACTTGCGGGACGCCGAGACCGAGGACACCGCGCGAGGTGCAAGCAGCGCCGGGACCAACTCCGACCAGCACCGCCGCGGGGCCGCATTCCATGATGTCCAGCGTGACATCATAACCAACCATATTGCCGACGATAACGGGTATCGGCATGTCGCGGCAGAATTTTGCGAGCTCCAGCGATTTGTACTCCGTCGAAATGTGCTCGACTGTCGAGACGGTGCTTTGCACGACGAAAACGTCCGCGCCGGATTCCTGGGCGATCCTGCCAAACTGCTCCGCCCTTTGCGGGATCGAACTAACGGCGGCGATTGCGCCTTTGTCTTTCATTTCGCGGATGCGGGCGGAAATGAGATCCTCCTGCACAGGCTCCTGGTAAATCTTCTGCAGCAGGCCCGTGATCTCCGACTTGTCCGTCTCGACAATCTTTTGCAGCACTTCCCGCGGATTCTTGTAACGGGTTTGGACGCCTTCGAGATTCAGCACCGCGAGCCCGCCGAGTTTGCTCATCTCGGTGGCGAAAGCCACGTCAACCACCCCGTCCATGGCACTGGCGAGGATGGGAATTTTCAGCTCGATTGGCTGGCCGCCGTCCCGCGAGAGACAGAAGCGCGTGTCGACTTCATTGGGATTGAGAGTGATACGGCCCGGCACGAGGGCGATTTCGTCGAATCCATACGTGACGCGAGCTTTACGATTACGGCCAATCCACATTCCCATATCAAATCTGCTCCGGTTTGAATCTCTCGTTCAGGCTTCCGCAACGTGGGCACCGCGGAAGCAAAACGGCGGTCCGATCTTCGAACTCAAAAGCGCAGATCACACAGCGCAATCGATGACGTAAGGCCCGCCGTTCACGGCGGCGGCGATTCCACTCACCAACTATCCAGAGGAGGAAAACCGCCGCAAGAAAAAGCAGCAAATAGATTGTGACGAGCGCGGCCAGGCTGACCCGGATCACGGTGGGGGAGAGCCAGTTTCCGCAGCGGAAGCAGCGGCGATATCGTTGCCCCACTCGAAGGTCGCGCTCGTCCAGAAGAGGCCATCGCGAAATAAGCGATCTAAATTTTCCCCGATCGAGAATCGGCACAGCAGGAGATAGTGGCGCGCCTGTTCGTCTAGTTCGGGAAGGCCGGAGGAATTTTTAAGCGCGCAGAATTGAATGTTCCCGTTCGGACTGATGGCGACGCGAAACTCCGCTGCTTGTGGAGGCTCCTGCGACGCGGCGGTGAAACGCAGAACCGGGCTCTTGGGTTGACCGAGTGACTCGGCTTCCGTCGCGAATTTTACCGCTGTCGGTATGCTGGCCGGCGGCGACGGAGTTTGATTTCGTAAAACTGGCACCGGAGCAGGAGGACGAGAACTCGGGATGCGAAGATCGGCTTGATACGGCGGCTCTCGCAGTGCGGGGGTTCTGCGCAAATAAGAGGGAACGTGCTCCGGAGCGGTCAAGGAGAAGCTGGCGTTCGGCGGCCGCTGAGTCGTGGAGGAGAGCGCCGGATCTTCTGCTTCGATCCACTGCAAGAGCAGACGCCCTTCTTCAGAGGCGGGCGTGATCATGTTCACTCGAGCGGGTGGGGGCCGCAGCGCCACCGTGGGCGGGTAGATGATTTGAAAAACGTAGAAACAAAGCGCATGCAGCGCGGCCGATCCAGAGATGAAGCTGATCAGCGCGAACTTCCTGGTCCGCGGCGGCGTCCAGTCAAAGACAGGGAGGAACTGCGCTGGGGACAACCGTGTCGTCACGGCGATGCGCTTGCGAGCGAAACGGACGTGATGCCGTGCTCCAGGGCCGCGTTCGTCACGGCGGCGACGAGTTCATAAGGAGTCTGACGATCGGCCTTGATAATGACCGGCCGCCTTTCCCTTTTCGCAGCGTCAAGCAGGGGCCCGAGTTGATCGAGCGGCAGCTTTTGATCGCGAAAGTAAACAGAAGGAGCCGCGCCGCCGGTGATACTGATGATCTGTGCGTTCACTTGCGGCCCGAGGGTGAACCGCGAGACAGGGAGCGAGACCGCTAAACCAGGTTGAAGGATGAAATTCGTACTGAGCAAGACGGAAAAGGTCAGCAGGAAGACGACATCTATTGCGGCCACAACTCCGAGCCAGCCAAATCGATACTGCTTTGTGCGGGTAAGCTTCATCGGCAGAGATGCCGCTCGAATTAACGATCAGCACGCCGCTCCCGCTCTGCGAGCGCGGCTACTCCGGGCTGCTGGAAGGTGATGATGTCGCCGATCGGCTCGCGATCAGTCAACATATGCACGACCTCGATACCGGCGCGCTCCATCTCGTGCATCAACGTATTTACGCGGGACGATAAATAGCTGTAGGCGACAAAGGTCGGCGTCGCGACGACTAATCCAGCGGCCGTTGTGAGCAGACTTTTGTAAACACCGTTTGAGAGCTCAGTCACGGTCGCATAGCCGCCGTTCGCGGAGATTGTTCCAAAGGCGTCGATCATTCCCGCCACCGTCCCGAGCAGTCCCAGGAGCGGCGTCAGAAAGGCGATTGTCGCGAGAACACCGAGAAATCGTTCGAGCTTTGGTACCTCCAGCTGGCCTGTTTCTCGGACGATGTCACGCAACTCCGAGCGCGGCGCGTCGTGGCGGATGATCGCCGAGTGAATCACGCGTGCTACCGGCCCGGGCGTACCGGCGGATTCATGAAGCGCTTCGGCGAAGTTGCGCCTGCTAATCAAGTTCGACAGGCCTTGCAGAAACTCGCCCGTGTGGATGGTGGCGCGATGGAAGTAAAAGAGGCGTTCCGCGAAGACGGCAATCGAGATGATGCTGCAGACCAGAATGGGCCACATGAGCAGGCCCCCCTTCTGGATGTAATCGATCATGCGGACTCTTTTTACGCGGGAACGGCGTCGCTCGCAAGCAGGGCGTGGGCCCTGTCGTCAAGCAATCTCAAATTGCGCACCGAAAATGAGGACGAACATTCGGTAGTCACTTAGATTTCTTCTTCACCGCGGGGAGAGGCGAGACCGGCTTCGTCTGGCCCAGAAGTTTGCCTCTGCCGTCATAAACGGAATACCCGGTCTGCTTCCCGTCCGGCCCGTAGGCGTAAACGAGCTTGTGCACCACAGTCCCGTCCTTTGTGAGCTGCGTCTCCTCGAGGAGCGGCCCATTCGCGTCATACTTGTAGAGCGTCTTGAACTGAAAGCGCCCAGCGGCATCCAACACCTCGCCCGTGGCGAAGCGCCCCGCGTCGTCCAGTTCATAAAAGATTTTGCCCTGCGGTTTTCCATCTGCGTTTACGATCGTGGCCGTCGCCTTCTTTTTCGCAGGATCAAACTCGTAGGCGGTGCGAGAACCGTCTTGATTGATGGAGACGGTGACGCGGACCGTGTCACCTTTAGCGCCTTCGGCAAGTTGCGCCCGGCTGCCGCTTGCCGTCACCGCGGCGCAGAGAACGGCGCTCCAGAAAACCTTCGCAGTCATAGCGGAGATTAGCGGCGGCTAAATTTTCCCGCAAACTGCCATTAATTTCGTTGACCCTTGCTGCACGAGGTGGTTAAAAGTGGGGCGGAGTGGATTGAAGTGGCAAGCTACTCCTCCGGCGTATGGACGACTCGCATAACCAAACCTTTTACGCCGGCGAGTTCCGCCACTCGATCGATGGGAAAAATCGCATCACCATCCCGTCGCGCTGGCGTTACGCCGACGCGATAGACTTTATCCTGCTGCCGGAGCCCGCGCTGCAATACCTCCTTGTGATGTCGGAGGACGAGTTCGCGCGCATGAGTGCGGAGGCGCAGTCGCATGGTTCTGTTCCCCAGCGCGAGCGCCGTGTTTTCTCACGGCAATTGCACGCCCGCGCGCAACACGCGTCAGCCGACAAACAAGGCCGCCTTGTTCTGCCCATTGATATTTGCCAGCAACTCGGCCTGAAGGAGGAAGTAGCGCTCGTCGGCGGTCACGGCCGTTTTGAGATTTGGAATCTTCAGAAGTGGAAACGTTCCCAAGAGGAGGAGACGCCGACCTATCAACATGTGGCAGACATGATCGGTCTCTAAGCAACTCCAGATGATGAACCTATTGTTGTGGCAGCGCCCGGTGTGGCACTCGGCTGGTTCGGCAGCCGTCGAAGAGGAGGCGCAGGAAATGGAGGATTCAACTTATCATCGTCCGGTGCTCGCGCGCGAAGTGGTGGAGCTGCTCGCGCCAAACCCCGGCGCACTTGTCGTCGATGGAACCTGCGGCGGTGGTGGTCACACCGAAGTGATCTTGCAGGCCGGGGCCGACGTGCTCGCCCTTGACCAGGATCCGGCGGCGATCAGCTATGCTACGAAACGGCTTGCGCGTTTTGGTGATCGCGTCACGGTCCGGCACGCAAATTTTCGCGATGCCGCCCAAGTGCTGGACGGACTTGGCCTCGGCGAGATTGGCGGCGCCGTTCTCGACCTTGGCGTCTCCTCGCATCAATTCGAGAACGCCGAGCGTGGTTTCAGCCTGCTGCGAAACGGCCCGCTCGACATGCGGATGGACCCGTCCCGCGAGCTTACGGCGAGCGACGTGGTGAACAATTATAGCGAGGAAGAGCTGAGTCAGCTTTTTCGCAAACTGGGCGAGGAACCGGCTGCGCGGCGCATCGCCAGCGAGCTCGTCCAGCAGCGTAAGGAGACTCCGTTTCGCGAGACCATGCAGCTCGCTGCGGCGATTGAGAAGATCATCTGGCGGCACGGCCGCAAACATCCGGCCACGCAGGTCTTTCAGGCGTTACGGATGGAAGTGAACGATGAACTCGGCGCGTTGCAGGAAGGGCTGGGCGCACTAATTAACCGGCTCGAAGCAGGCGCCCGCATCGCGGTGGTCGCATTTCACTCCCTCGAAGATCGCATCGTGAAAAACTTCTTCCGGGATCGAAGCTACGAGTTTCTGGATCGCCCGGAGTGGCCCGCGCCGCGGCCCAATCCTGATTACATGCTCAGGCTCATTACCTCGAAACCTGTCGAGCCGGGAGAGAACGAACAACGCACTAACCCACGGTCCCGCAGCGCGAAGCTGCGCGTGGCCGAAAGAATCTAAATGCAACGCTCACGCCGGAAACAATTCAACACCATTAACGCGCCATCACTAGCGCGCTGGATCGTCATTACCGCTTTCCTGGCGCTCACCGGGCTGATTTATGTTTACCTGAACGTCCAGCTTTACCACCTCGGCGACCGCAGGAAGGCGCTCGAGAACGAACTCGCCAGCGTGCGCTCGCAGAACGACGTGGCCAATGTGCAGATCGCGGCACTCACTTCGCGCTCCGCCTTGCAACGCCGTTTGAAGGAGGGCTACCTGAAGATGATTCCCATCGCCGAGCCGAGCATTGTCCGGATCAGCACCCCTGCGGGGACTCAGGGCGAAGACGCTGTCCAACCTGTCGTTAACCAGCGCGCCGGCAGATGAAGTGGAATAGCCGGACACGTTGCGCGCTTGTCGGCCTTGCATTTGCGGGGTTGTTCAGCGCGTTTTCGTTTCGGCTCGTCCATCTGCAGATGATCAAGCACGACGAGTACGCCGGCCTCGCCGCCGAAAAGCACGTTTACAAGCAAACCATCTATGCTGAACGAGGCTCCATCCTCGATGCCAACGGCGAAGTGCTCGCGGACAACATTCCGGGCGAGACGATCGTGGCCGATGCCACCCACATCGCCGATCCTGCGGAATTGACGCCCTTGCTTGCGGAGACGTTGCAACTTCCGCCGGAAGAACTTTCGGAGAAGCTGACGGGCGACCGGCGATATGTAGTGCTGAAGCGCGAGGTGCCACTGGCCGCGACAGCTGCGCTGAAGAAAAAGCTGCTCGCTGGAAAGCTCCGCGGCATCTACTTCGAGCGGGACTCGACCCGCGTTTATCCGAACGGCTCGATGCTCTGCCACGTGATTGGGTTCACGGACTTCGAGCATCGCGGCATCCAAGGCGTCGAGGCCTCGATGGAAGACTACCTCCATGGCGAGGATGGCTATCGCTTTATCGAGCATAACCGCGCGGGCCAGGAAATTGTTCTCTACCGCGGCCAGGAACGCGCGCCGCGCGACGGCCACCGCGTGCACCTGACGATCGATCTGAACCTGCAAAACATCGTCGAGAACGAAATCGACGCGGCCGTGCGCGAGTACCGTCCGGAGAAGGCGACGATTATTCTCATGCGGCCCGACACCGGTGAAATCCTCGCGATGGCGAACCGGCCGCACTACGACATCAACCAGCGCGCGGACGCGAAGCCAGAAGAAATGAAGAACCGCGCCGTCATCGATATGATGGAGCCCGGCTCCACGTTCAAGATTGTGACCGCGGCCGCGGCCTTGAATGAACGCAAAGTGTCACCGGACTCGACCATCTTTTGCGAGAACGGCGTCTGGAATTTTGGCGGCCGCGCCTTGCATGACCACCACGGTTACGGAGCGATAACCGTGCAGGACGTTCTTGTTAAATCGAGCAACATCGGAGCCGCGAAACTCGCGCTCTCGGTGGGCGAGCAAAAGTTTTACGAATACATCCGCCGCTTCGGCTTCGGCGAACGCACCGGGATCGAATTACCCGGCGAAATTCCGGGAGTGATTCGTCCGCCTGCCTCGTGGAGCAAGATTTCCATCACACGAATTCCGATGGGCCACGAGGTCGGCGTCACGCCGTTGCAGATGACAGTGGCGATGGCTGCGATCGCCAATGGCGGCAAGCTCGTGACGCCTCGGATTGTGAAGTCGATCACGAAAGCAAATGGCGAATCGCTCAGCACGTTTGCGCCCACGGTTTTGCGTCAGGTCATCTCGCCGCAGACCGCGCAGCAAATCGGAACCGCTCTCCGGGGTGTGGTAAGCGATCGCGGCACGGCGGCCTCCGCGGCGGTGCCTGGTTTCATGATCTGCGGCAAGACCGGGACGGCGCAGAAAGTTGACCCCAAAGGTGGCTACGAACAGGGCAAATACGTCGTCTCGTTTTCCGGCTATATGCCCGCGGAAGATCCGCAGTTCGTCGCGCTCGTGACTCTCGACGACGCAAAAACAAAATCTCCGGAATTGAACTACGGCGGCACTGTCGCTGCGCCGATCTTCTCCCGCATTGCGGAGAAGGCTGCCCGTTATCTCGATCTTGAGCCGCATGAGGAACTCAGCAAACCGGTCAGGGCGGGGCAAATCGCCTTAACCAACGCTACCCGCCATTGAGCGTACTACATCCGCTTGCCTATACCTCATGCTGCTCAAAAATCTCCTCGCGGCGATCCAGCCGCAGTCCATCGTCGGCCCGGTTGATCGCCAGGTGGAAAGTGTCGCGTATGACTCGCGGCGCGTGCAGAAAAACAGCCTCTTCGTCGCGTTGCCTGGCGAGAAGAACGACGGCCATCAGTTCATCGATCAGGCAGTCGAGAAAGGAGCGTCCGTGATCGTGGCGGAGCGCATCTTGCAACAGCCTCGCGCCACCTGCGTGCAGGTGGCGAACACTCGGGTGGCGCTCGCCGATCTGGCAGCGGCCTTTTACGAACGACCCGTGCGCCGGCTTAAAATGGCAGGCGTCACCGGCACGAATGGGAAAACGACCGCTACCTTCCTGATCAAACACATCTGCGAAAAAGCGGGGCTGCGTTGCGGACTGATCGGCACGGTTCGCTATGAGATCGCCGAGCGGGTTCTGCCCGCGATTCGCACCACGCCCGAGTCGCTCGAAGTACAGGAGTTACTCGCCCAAATGGTGAACGCCGGATGCAAAGCGGCCGTCATGGAAGTCTCGTCGCACGCGCTTGTCCAGGAACGAACGCGCGGACTTGAGTGGGATGTGGCGGTCTTCACGAATCTAACGCAGGACCACCTTGATTTTCACGGCACAATGGAGAGCTACTTTGAGTCGAAACTGAAGCTCTTCACCGATCTTTCAAAACAGGAAGCGAAGAAGAAGTTCGTTGCCTTGGTGAACATCGACGACCGTTACGGCGCCCGGATCGTGGATCAGCTCGGGAAAGATTTCCCCGTCCTCACTTACGGCATGAGCGCCCGCGCTGATTTCCGCGCCTCAAACTACCGTCCGGAATTCGCCGGCACATCTTATCAGCTTGACGCCCGCGGCAAGAGCTACCTCGTGCGCGTTCCGCTCATCGGCCGATTTAACGTCGCTAATTCGCTTGCCGCCCTGGCTGCGGCCAGCAGTCTCGGTGTCGGTTTGCGTGAAGCAATCTTAAGCCTCGCGAAATCACCGCAGGTCCCCGGCCGCCTCGAAGCTGTGCCCGCCAAACGGCAGTTCCAGGTCTTTGTCGATTATGCGCACACGCCCGATGCATTGCTGAACGTGCTCAAGACGCTGCGTGAATTATCTCCGCGCAAATTGATCGTGATCTTCGGATGCGGTGGCGATCGCGATCGACAGAAACGTCCCTTGATGGCTGCAGTAGCGGATCAGCACGCTGATTTCAGCATCGTGACGTCGGACAATCCGCGGAAGGAAGATCCCGATGCGATTATTGCGGAAGTCGAGCAAGGATTTCGCTCCGAGCGATACGAAAAGATTACCGATCGCGCGCAGGCGATCGCGCGCGCCATCGGTCTGGCGCAGCCGCGCGACGTCATCCTGATCGCCGGCAAAGGACACGAGACGTACCAGGAGTTCGCCGACAACACGATCCCGTTCGACGACATTCAGGTGGCGCGGCGCGCTCTGGAAAACAGCCCGGTCGAATTCGAATGACGCGTGAATTGATATTCCGGGGAGCGCCGGCTGCCCGCCTGCAGTTTGCGGCAGCCTGCGCTCCCCAGAAGTCTTTGGTTACGCTCTAAGACGATGGACACGCTTCCTCTTTCCAAAATCGCGGAGTTCGCGAAAGGCGTACTCACCGCTGGCGATCCGAACGCGCAGATCACGCGCCTCAGCACCGACTCGCGCACCATCCAAGCCGGCGATCTTTTCGTTCCGATTCGCGGGGAGAATTTCGACGGCCATCGCTTCATCGCGCAAACATGGGAGCGCGGCGCGGCCGGGGCATTGGTCGAGCACGGCTGGAGTGGAACAGCGCCCGCGCAATTCGCGTTGATTCGCGTCACCGACACGCTTGCCGCCTACCAGCAAATCGCCGCTGGTTATCGCCGGTCGTTAGGCCTGAAGGTAATCGCGATTACCGGCAGCAACGGCAAAACGAGCACGAAAGACTTCGTCGCCGCCGCCTTGGGACACCGGTTCCACGTCACCAAGACGGAAGGAAATTTCAACAACCACGTTGGGTTGCCTCAAACTATTCTCGAGGCCAGCTCGGAAGACGAGATCGGGGTCTGGGAGCTGGGGATGAATCATCCGGGCGAGATTGCGTCGCTCGCGCAAATCGCTGCGCCGGATGCTGCCGTCATCACCAATATCGGCATCGCACACATCGAATTTATGGGTTCCCGCGAAGCGATTGCGCTGGAGAAAGGCGCGCTCGCCGAATGTGTCGGGAACGCCGGAACCGTGATCCTGAATGCCGACGATCCCTTCAGCGCCGCGATTGCTCGCCGCACTCGGGCGAAGACAATTTTCGCCGGTATCCACGCCGGCTCTTTGCGCGCGGAAGAAATCCGGCAAAGCGCTGGAGGCTCGGAGTTCACTGTCCTCGAAGGCGCACATCGCTGCCGGGCGCAGTTGCCGGTTCCCGGGTTGCACATGGTCCAGAATGCGATTCTCGCGATCGCCGCCGGACGCGCTTTCGGCCTTTCCTTGGAAGATTGTGCTGCGGGGCTGGCTTCGACGCCCCTGACGAAAGCGCGTTTGCAACTGCGGGAAATTCGCGGCGTGCGATTCCTCGATGACAGCTACAACGCGAACCCCGAGTCGATGAAGGCCGCATTGCGCACGCTTGTCGAACTCGATGCGGAGGGACAGCGGATCGCTGTTCTCGGCCACATGAGGGAACTGGGCGTGGAATCTTCTCGCGGTCATGCGGAAGTCGGCCACGCTGCCGCGGCGCTGCGGATCGATCGTCTGATCACGATCGGCGAACTCAGTGCCGAAATCGCTCAGGCTGCGCAAGGCGCAGGCCTTGAAGAGGCGACGAACGTCGCCAGTCCCGCCGCGGCGGCCGAACTTTTGACCGAGATTACATCACCCGGCGATCTCGTTTTAGTGAAAGGCAGCCGTGCCGCGCGGACGGAACGTGTCCTGGAAGAATTTGCAAGCCGCGCTTCAGCCGGGACCACCTCATGATGTACTACCTGCATCTGATGAGCGACCGCTTCGGGGGGCTGAATGTCTTTACCTACGTCACCTTCCGCGCCGTTGCCGCGGCCATCACCGCGTTCACGATTTCGCTGATCTGCGGAAACTTCATTATCCGCAAATTGATTTCGCTGAAGGTCGGCCAGCCCATTCGCACCGCGGCCGAAGTGCATCGGCTCGCGGAATTGCATGGCGGAAAGAAAGGCGTGCCGACAATGGGCGGAGTGCTGATCATCGGCGCTGTCTTCATCGCCAGCGTCCTCTGGGCCCGGCCTGACAATCGGTTCGTCTGGCTCGCTCTTTTTGCCATGACTGTCCTCGGCGCACTCGGGTTCGCGGATGACTACCTCAAGGTGACGAAGAAGAAATCAGAGGGAATCAACGGCCGCGTAAAGCTGGTTATTCAGCTGGCGGTCGCCGCCGTGGCCACGGCCGTCTTTCTCACCAGCCCCTTGCTTCAGGTGCAGGCGCGTTCGCTTTACGTTCCATTCTTCAAGGCGCCGATCATCGCCAATATGGGTGTCTTCACGTTCGTCTTTTTCGCGATCGTGATCGCGGGCGCATCCAACGCCGTCAACCTGACGGATGGACTCGATGGACTCGCGACCGGCTGCACGATCACGGTCGCGTTCACCTATGCGCTCCTGACATACGCGGCCGGCAATTTCCGCATCGCCGAATACCTGCAGGTTCCGTTCTATCAATTCACCGGCGAGCTGACGGTCGTCTGCGCGGCACTCGTCGGCGCGGGCCTCGGGTTCCTCTGGTTCAACTGTTATCCGGCGAAAGTCTTCATGGGCGACACGGGGTCGCTCGCGATTGGCGGGCTCATTGGCATTGTCGCGATCTGTTGCAAGCAGGAACTGCTGCTCACGGTGGTGGGCGGTGTATTCGTGATCGAGGCGGCCTCGGTCATCCTTCAGGTGCTCAGTTTCAAAACGACAGGCAAACGCATCTTCGCAATGTCGCCGATCCACCATCACTTCGAGTTGAGCGGCTGGAAAGAGAACACCGTGATCGTGCGGTTCTGGATTCTCTCCGCCGTCTTCGCGCTCCTCGGCCTCGCAACGCTGAAACTCCGATAAACTGTGCGCTACACGGATCGAAAAGTGGCAGTTCTGGGAGCGGGATTAAGTGGAACCGCGGCCGCGCACTTGCTGAAAGACGAGGGCGCAGCGGTCACCGTCCTCGATAGCGCAGAGGAGAAAACGATCCTCAAGACTACGATCGAGGGTCTGCGTGCGAGAGGCATCGAGGTAATCTGCGGGCCGGCCGCGGAACGCGATGCGGCGCGCTACGAAATGGTGGTTCTGAGCCCCGGGATCGATCCCGCCTCACCGCTCGGGCAGAGTTTTTCCAAACGCGGTCTGGAGATGATCGGTGAGCTGGAACTGGGCTGGCGCTCGTGTGGATTGCCGGTCGTGGCAATTACAGGCACGAATGGCAAAACGACCACCACAGAGCTGCTGGCCCAGATGCTGAACGCCTGCGGGCAAAAGACAATTGCCTGCGGCAACATTGGCAGGCCCCTCTCGGAAGTCGCGCGCGAGGGTCGCGACCTGGAGGTGCTAACCGTCGAGGTGAGCTCGTTTCAACTCGAGACGATCACCACCTTCCGGCCTTCGATCAGCGTCTGGTTGAACTTTGCCCCCGACCATCTCGACCGCTACCATTCGTTAGGCGAATACCGGGCCGCCAAGCTCCGAATTTTCGACTACCAGACGGCGGAGGACGTCGCCGTGATCAACGCGGCAGAAAGCCTCCCGGGCATCAAGGCGCGGGTGGTTACGTTCAGCGCCTATGAAGACCAGGCCGATTTTCGTCTGGCCGGGGGAGCAATCGTTTACAAGGGCACACCGGTTCTCCGTCTCGCCGACACGAAACTGCGCGGTTCGCATAACATTGAAAACCTGATGGCCACTCTCGCGGTGGGTCTCGCGCGGGGTCTTTCCTTCGAGCAAATGGTGCCGTCGCTTTGCGCCTACGAGCCCCGACCGCACCGGCTCGAAACTGTCCGCGAGCTCGCCGGGGTCACCTACATCAATGACTCCAAGGCGACCAATCTTCACGCGGTCGAGAAAGCGCTCTTCGCTCAGACTAGGCCCATTGTTCTCATCGCGGGCGGCAAGGACAAAGGTTTTGCTTACGACACGCTCCGGCCGCTGGTCGCGGAGAAGGTTCGAGCCACGATTTTGATTGGCGAGATGGCGGAACGGATCTGCGGCGATTGGCGCGGCGCCGTCCCTTGTGAAATCGCACATTCGATTGCCGATGCAGTCGAACGCGCACACCTCCTCGCGCAACCCGGCGAAGTAGTGCTGTTCTCTCCGGGCACTTCCTCCTTCGACATGTTTAAGAGCTATGCCGATCGCGGCGACCAATTTCGTGCCCTTGTGCACGCTTTGAAAAAATAATGCGATGAAAATACCCAAGTTGCTCATGCGAAAGAGTAAGCTCCGCGCCAGCACCACGCGCCGCTCGATGGCTGCCTCGGACGAAATGGACTACGAGGAAATGTCCGAGCCGAACATGAAGCTCTCACGCGCGCTGCTGATCGTGCTCGTACTGCATGTGGTGGCGGTCGCCGGCATTATTGCCTTTAATACCATCAAGAGCCGGCAGGGAGCATTTCGTCCGCCGAAATCATCGATCAGCTCCGTCAA
>JACDBM010000181.1 GCA_013694945.1 Chthoniobacterales bacterium | reverse complement strand
CGACGGTCAACGAGGAGAACCTTCTTGCCTGCGTCGCGCGCCAGTCTCTCGGCCAGCACGCTCCCCGCGTACCCCGCACCCACAATAAAGTAGTCGTACATAATCAAACTTCGCCGCCTCGACTGCTTCCCGAGGGGCGAAGAATAAGCAGGCGAACGCTTCGCCGCGCAACCGCGTTCAAGCCCGCAAATTATACGTCTCTGGGGCCCTCCGCGATTGCTTGCGCTTTAAAGGGCGGCTTCTACTGTGGCGCGTTGAAATCCCGGGGACAAGCGCGCGAACGGTAGATTCGCCGGTGCTCGCCTGACTCACACTGCACCATGAACGACTACGTCATCTCCATCCTGCTCGGCATTGTCGAAGGAGTGACGGAGTTCCTGCCTGTGAGTTCGACGGCTCACCTCCGCATCGCTGAAGCCCTGCTCCATCTGGATCTCCGCGACAGTTTCTGGAAGATGTACACCGTCGTCATCCAGCTGGGCGCGATTCTGGCGCTGCCCGTTTACTTTTGGAATCGCATCCTGGATTTCGTCTCCACCTTCCCTCGCGGCGAACAGGGAGACCGCACTGTCCTGACGCACCCGCTCAGCCTCACGTTGATTGCTTTCGTCATTACTGCGGTGCCTTCGTTTCTTCTAAAAAAGCAAATCGGGCAGAATCTGGAGAGTCTCGCGGTGATGGGCTGGGCCCTTGTGATTGGAGGAGTGGTGATGTGGGCGGTGGACGCCATTTTTCAGAAAGCGCGGATCGAGCGCCTGGAGGAGATGAATCTGCCGCAGGCAATCTGGATTGGCGCGGTGCAAATACTTTCCGCCGTTTTCCCGGGCACATCGCGCTCGATGTGCACGATCGCGGCCGGCCAGGTCGCCGGGCTCTCACGCTCCGCGGCGCTGGAATTTTCCTTCTTCCTTTCGATGCCAATCATGGTGGTCGCCACGGGCTACGACTTGTTTAGGACTCTGCGGCCGAAGGCTCAGGATGCCGCCGATTCTGCGCTGGCGCCTGTCATGATGAATGCGCATGCCTGGACGGTTCTCGCGATTGGTTTCGTGGTCTCCTTTTTCGTCGCGCTCGCAGTCGTCGCCTGGTTCATGCGATGGGTGCGCGCGCGAGGCTTTGCCCCGTTTGCGCTTTACCGGATCGTCGCGGGTATCGTCCTCCTCGTTCTCGTCGGACGCGGGATTATCTGACCGAAAGCGACTGAATGAACTCTGATGCGATCCTGCCGGACCTGCAGAGTTGCGTGCTCTGCGAAGACGTCCGCTGCGAGTTCAATGGCATGCAAACGCTGGTCGGCGTTGTCAATGTTATCCCGGCACCGCAGCTGCCGATCAACTGCATGCGCCTCTGCATTTGGGCGCGTTGGTGTAGCGGAACGGGACATTTCCGGCAACGCTCGCGCATCGTGGGTGTAGATGAGCAACACGTGATCGCACAAGCGGAGATCGACTTCGAGCTGAAGGAAATGGAAAGCCACGCCACGAACGTGCACTACTTCGGAGGTGTGCAATTCCAGCAATTTGGACTGCACCACGTTGAGATTTATCTCGGAGACGAGCTGCGCCTCCGCTTTCCTTTACCCGTAGTTCGGATTGGGCCGCAGGATTGATCTTCCGCAAACGGATCGCTCTGATCAGAAGAAGGCAGGGAGGTGATGAGCAGGATTGTGCGCTTGGGAGCAGGTCTGAGTGACTTGTTAGGCCATTAACAATCCTCTGGCTCAGCGTCGGCGAGTCCGGCTGTGGGGGAAATCCCTTGCAGCGCCCCCGCTTGATTCTATCCTGAGCCCGAAGTCCCGAATGTGTCCGCTTTGGATGCGTCGGGACAGTTTATTGTCCGTTCCTTATTCCAATGGCGAACACAATCCTGGTCGGCGCGCAGTGGGGCGACGAAGGCAAAGGCAAGATCATCGATGTGCTGACCGCGAACGCCGACATCGTGGTGCGCAGCCAGGGAGGCAATAACGCCGGCCACACAGTCATACATCGCGGAGTGAAGTACATTCTCCATCTCATCCCGTCAGGGATACTGCGCCGCCGGAAGGTCTGCGTGATTGGTAACGGTGTCGTCATCGATCCTGTCGCGCTCGTGCGCGAAATCGAGGGGTTGCAGAAGATGGGCATTGCGGTTGGAAAAAATCTGCTCATCAGCGATTGCGCTCACCTCGTCCTGCCGTATCACCGCGTGCTGGACGAACAACGGGAACTGCTGAAAGGCCACGCGAAGATCGGAACCACGAAACGCGGCATTGGCCCAGCCTATGGCGACAAGGCGGCGCGAACTGGCTTGCGCATCTCGGACCTCATGCAGCCTGCGCTTTTTTCGAAGAAGCTCCAGGCCAAAATTCGCGAAAACAACAGCATCCTTCAGGCACTCGGCGCGAAACCAATCAACTTCTGTGAGGTGAAGGAGGCATATCTTGCGGCTGGAGAAAAGCTGCGACCCTTCGTCGCGAACACCGTCGTCTGGCTGCACCGCGCGCTCCAACGTGACAGAGCGATTCTGTTCGAAGGCGCTCAGGGCACTTTCCTCGACATCGATCACGGCACGTATCCCTACGTCACTTCGTCGAACACCACCGCCGGCGGCGCCTGCACCGGCTCCGGCGTCCCGCCGCATCGCATGGATATCGTCATGGGTGTGGTGAAGGCTTACACCACGCGCGTGGGCGAAGGCTCGCTGCCAACCGAAGACGCCACGCTCGCGGACATGCTGCACGAGATGGGCCGCGAGTTTGGCGCGACCACCGGACGCCCGCGACGTTGCGGTTGGTTCGACGCCGTAGCGGCGCGCTATGCCACCATGATCAACGGGATCGATGAGCTAGCAGTCACGAATCTCGATGGCCTCGACTCCGTGGATCCAATCCGTGTCTGCGTTGGTTACCGGTTGGAGGGCAAACGCCTCGATGTGCCGCCTTCCGACGCTGCGCAGCTCGAGAAATGCGAGGCCGTTTACGAGGAAACGCCGGGCTGGAAGACTTCAACGCAAGCTGCGAAGAAATTCTCCGACTTGCCGGAAGCTGCCCAAAGTTACGTGCAACGTCTGGCCGAGCTCACGGGCGCGAAGCTCACCATTGTCAGTGTCGGACCGACCCGTGGACAAACGATTGTGCTGTAAGCGATGGCCTCTCCCCCGAACGCTGTTCCCCGTCATATCGCGATTATCATGGATGGGAACGGGCGGTGGGCAAAGAGCCGGGGCCTTCCCCGCATTAAAGGCCACGAGCAAGGCGCGGAAGCTGTCCGCGAATGCGTGGAAGGCTGCGGCGATCTGAAGGTGGGATTCTTGACGCTTTACGCGTTTTCGGCGGAGAACTGGCAGCGCCCGCAAGCTGAGGTCATGGCCCTGATGCATCTGCTCGAGCGCTTCCTGAAAGAAAAAACCCCGGAGCTGCTGGAGAAAAACGTGCGGCTGCAAGCCATCGGCCGGCTGACCGATCTGCCGGCGAGCTGCCAGACCCAGCTTCATGAATCGATCGAGCGCACCTCGGGTAACAACGGTCTCACATTGATTCTCGCCCTCAGCTACGGGAGCCGGATCGAAATCATCGACGGCATCAAGAGCCTATTGCGCCAGATCGAGCAAGGCCACATCGACAGCGCGATGATCGACGTCGAGATGTTCAGCAAGCACCTCTACACGCGCTACTATCCCGATCCCGACTTGCTCATCCGCACTTCCGGCGAGCTACGTTTGTCGAACTTTCTCCTCTGGCAGCTTTCCTACACCGAGATGTACGTCACGCCGAAGCTCTGGCCGGATTTCACAAAGCAGGACCTCTTCGCCGCGGTGGAAGAGTTCGGACAGCGGCAGCGTCGCTACGGCGCCATCATGTAACGACTTCAATCCACGTGCCGCAGGTACTCCCGATCCCAAGCCGCGGGAATGCTCTCTCGCGGCGAATAGGGACCAGGTCGATATGCGCGGGAGGCAATCCCTTGCTGGCTTAGCTCGCACACGTGCCAGTCCTGCCGATTGGTCATATCCCAAAACTCGATCGCATCCTCCGGGTGAAAATCCGCCCGCTCGAACGCCTTTGGATGAAACAACCAATCACACGAAATGAGTGTCCTTTCCGGCGCTTGCGGCCAGACCTGATGCACCATGACGTAATCCGGATGCATACTTAGGAGCACGTTCGGAAAAAAGGAGTAGTAGAAAACGCGCGCGTGATCTTCGCCCTTCACGTCGCCTACAGGCAAGGCGCAGGCATCGCCGCTCATCGTCAGGCTCGTGCCTTTCGTGATTGCCATGAACCCGCCCAGGAACGGCCCTTCGCACAAATCGTTTACCGCTGAGTCGTAGGGCGACACCTTCGACAGCATCGGATGCACGCCTGGGCAATGGTAGCACTCGGAATAGTTCTCAAAAATCAACTTCCAGTTCGCGCCCACGTCATACGCGATTCGCTTCGCGGAGCGCAGCTGGGGTAGATTCCAATGAGTGAACTTCCCGGCCAAGGGCGCAAACACTTCTTCCACTGTTCTCGGCTGATCTGCCAGGTTGAGGAAGATGAATCCTTCCCAGAGCGCTGTCTGCACTGCGCCTAACGAATAGTCATGTTTCTGAAAACCCCGGTCCTCTTCCATGTGCGGGGCGCCGATCAATCTTCCGTCGAGCGCGTAGGTCCAGGCGTGATACGGACATTGAATCGTGGAAGAATGGCCGCTCGAGTCCTCGCACAAACGCGTTCCGCGGTGCCGGCAGACGTTGAAGAACCCTCGAATGGTTCTCTTCTGGTCGCGCGTGATGAGCAGACTTTCGCCAGCGACGTCCTGGACGAAATAATCGCCCGGGTTTGCGATCTGACTCTGATGCCCGACGCATACCCACTGCGCAGCAAAAATCCTATCCTGTTCGCGAGCGAAAACCTCTGGCGAAACGAAGTAACGCCGCGGCAAAGTCTTCGCGCCCGACGTAAACGTCTCGGTGGTTTTTCGAAAGGCAGGGAGCGCTGTTGTTTCCATTTTGCCAGCCAGCCAAACGGCAGCCCGCCTTATTTATTGATACCGCAGCGCGACCATGGGGTCGACCTTGATCGCACGAAGGGCCGGAATATAGCTGGCCAGCAGCGCCACGCCGATGAGCACGAACGAGATCGTCACGAAGGTCGTGGGATCAGTCGCGCTGACTCCAAAGAGCAGGCTCGCCATGACGCGCGTCAACACTAACGCGGCAACGAGGCCGATCGCTACACCCAGAGCGACGAGCTTCAATCCCTGCATCACCGTCATCTTCAGCACGTCGCTCTTTTGCGCGCCAAGCGCCATACGAATACCGATTTCGCGCGTCCGCTGTGCGACGGAGTAACTCATGACGCCATAGATTCCGACCGCCGCCAGCACGAGCGCAAGCGTAGCGAAGATGCCTAATAGGAGCATGCTGAAACGCTGCCGAGCGACAGCTCGCGAGACGATGTTCTCCATGGTGTCAATATCCGACACGGGCTGGTCCTTATCGATTGCCCAGACGGCATTGCGCACCGACATCGCAAGGCTGAGTGGCTCGACATTCGTGCGAATGACGAGTGCATTCGGCGCGAAAGAACTTAGCTGCGGATAAGCCATGTACATCTGCATCTTTGGTTCAGCCACGAAGTCATTTTGCCGAACGTCCTTCACGACTCCGATCACTTCCCTCCAGGGACTCTCAGAGGTGGTCGATCCCGGCTTAAGGCGTTTCCCGATGGGATCTTCACCGGGCCAGAAGTAACGGGCCGTTTTCTCACTGATAACGACGACGCGGACAGACTCAGCGTTATCCTGTTCCGTGAAGTCGCGGCCTTTGATCAACGGGATGCCCATTGTGCTGAAATAGCCGGGGCTAACGACCCGGAGGATCACATCGGGCCGTTGGTCGGGCGGAGGATCGACGCGGCCTTCCACGCCGATGGGCATGGAATCACCGTTGTAAGTGAGAGGGAGATTCGCCGCGACGGCGACGGATTGAACACCCGGCAAAGCCCGCACGCGGCGGATCATTTCGGAGTAGAACGGGGAGCGCCGCTCTTTGTCAGGATACTTCGTCTCGGAGAGTGCGACCTTCATCGTGAGCAGATGATCGGCGCGGTACCCGGGATCGAGATTGCGCAGGTGCAGGAAGCTGTTGATCAACAAGCCGGCTCCGATCAAAAGGAGGAACGATACCGCCACTTCGCTCACGACAAGAAAATTGCGGATGCGATTGCCACGGCTGCCTGACCCGGATTCCCGGCCACCTTCCTTCAACGTGTCGTTCAGGTTAAAATTCGACGCCTGGGTGGCCGGCGCGAGACCAAAGATAAGCCCTGTGACTAATGAAATCAGCGCCGTGAAGATGAGAACTTTTCCGTCGATGCTGATTGACTGTGCCTGCGAGATGCTGGGCGGGAGGAATGTCTTCAGAACGTGCAAACCAACCAATGAGAGCAGCAAACCAGCCGCCCCGCCGAGGCCCGCGAGCAGAACGCTTTCGGTTAGAAACTGCCGCGTCAAACGCGAACGGCTCGCACCCACTGCGAGGCGCAGCGCAATTTCCTTTTGGCGCACGGCTGCCCGTGCCAGCAGCAGATTTGCGACGTTCGCGCACGCGATCAGCAGGACAAATCCGACCGCTCCCAGCAGAACGAGCAGGGCGGGCTTGATCTTTCCGACAATTTGTTCGTGCAACGGTTTGACCGTGATCCCAATGCGCGTGTTGTCCTCCGGATACTGCTGCTCGAGGCGCTTGGCGATTGTGGTCATCTCGGCCTGTGCCTGCTGACGCGAGACGCCTAGCTTAGTCCGAGCGATCACCTCGAGAAAATGATTGCCGCGGCCCGCTGCTTCTTCTGAGGTAAAGGCGATCGGCACCCAAAGCTGGTCCTGCCAATTGTCCAGGCTCGGCAGGTCCACAGTGCGCGGCATCACGCCGATGACGGTGTAGCTTTCACCATTCAGAGTCAGCGGCCGACCAATGATACCCGGGTCGGCGCCAAACCGCCGCTGCCAGACGCCGTGACTCAAAATGACTACGCGCGCGCCGGGTTGATCTTCCTCCGGCCGAAAGGTGCGACCCAGGATGGGTTCGACGCCTAAGATCGTGAAGAGATTCGCCGAGACACGGCGCCCGTCGTAACGCTCCGGTTCGCCGACGCCTGTGAGGTTGAAGCTCCGCTGCGCCATGGCAGCCATCCCTTCGAACACGGTGTTCTGTTCGCGCCAATCGAGGAAATTAGCCGGCGAAGG
>JACDBM010000171.1 GCA_013694945.1 Chthoniobacterales bacterium | reverse complement strand
CTCATCCGCGCAGGTCACTTCCGGCGACGAGACGTTCAACCTGCGCTTTTGACGCCTCCGGCTTGAGACGCGAACGTCGCCGCTTCGCTTCGTCATCCATGCCGCTCCATTCCATCATCAGCCGCCTCGTCACGCAGCGGCGCAGCCTGGTTTGGCTCGGTGTCTTGATCCTGACCGCGGTCTCCGTGCTGATCCTCGTCACGCGGATGAAGCTGGACACCGAGGTGCTCAATCTCCTGCCGCGCGGCTTTCAATCGGTGGAAGGGCTCAAGGTTTACAACCGCGACTTCGCGCAAGTCCGCGAGCTTACCTTTGCGCTCGTTTCAGCTCCTGAGGATGTTGAGAAGCTTGAGGAATTCGCGCCGCAATTTGCGGATGCACTGCGAGCACAGCCGTGGTGCGCACGCGTGCTCGCCGGCACCCCGATAGAAACACCGGAAGGCGTCCGCGATCTCCAGGCCATCGCTGTTCCGCTCCTGTTGAATCTCGAAACACGGGCGTTCGACGAAACGCTCGCGCTCCTCGAGCCCGCAAAAATTCAGGAGCGTCTACACCGGCTGCGCGAGGAAATCGAAGCCGGCTCCCCTCGCCCGCAGTTTGAGCTCGCGCTCGATCCGCTGGGCGTGATCGCGCCCGCGCTCAAGCCTTTCGCCGGCAATGCAGCGATCGAAGAAGACCAGCCGCTGGCTTCACCTGATCGCACCATGCGCGTTTTCCTCACGGTCACGAACCAACCGAGCATCAGCGCGTTCGATTGCCAGAAGCTGATGAAAGAAGTGAACGCCTTCCGCGCCAGAGCGCATGAAGGCTGGGAGGGTGGCCCGCTTGAGATTCTGGTCACCGGCCGCTCGGCCTATGTCGCCGAAATTTCGCTCGGCATGCGGCACGACATCATCATCACGGTGCTGGGCTCGATCGTGCTCGTGGGGGGCGTTTTCTACGTTGGTTTCAACCGGTGGTTGCCGCTCATCGGGATGGGATTTTCCCTCTTGCTTTGCTGCCTCGTCGCGCTCGCCACCGGACTGCTGATCTTTGGTGAGCTCAACATGGTGACGGTCGGTTTTTGCGCAATCCTGATCGGTCTCGGCGTTGACTTCGCGATTCTCATTTTCGGCCGCTATCAACAGGCGCGTGATGACGGGTACGATCACGGGGCCGCCGTTAGCGAAGCGGTCAGAAATCTGGGCCGCGCCGTCTTCTTCGGCGCGCTCACCACCGCGGTTGGCTTTCTCGCGTTACTCCTGAGCGGCTCCGCCGGCTTCACCCAGCTCGGCGTGCTCATCGCCATCGGGATCTTCCTCGCCGGGCTTTTCATGATGTCGGTCTTCTTCCTCTTTTTGCCTAACGAGAGCCATCCGCAGCGGCACGACTGGATTTTCCTGCTCGTGAAAAAATACGTGCGCTGGACCGTGCGCCGTCCGGCCATCATGCTCTGGATTTCGCTCCCGTTGTTCCTGCTTCTCTGTGCGATTGCAGTCTCCCCGCGTCCCCGCCTCATCTTCGACGCGAGCACCGAATCGATGGAACCCAGGTCGAGCGCGGCCAGCTACGCGCTCCATACCATCATGAACAAGATGCCAACGCGCTGGGAGCCGGCAATAGGGATCGTGCGGGCCGGGAACTCGCAGGAGTTGCACGACAGTTGGCAAAACATCGCGGCGCATTGGAGCGAGTTGCAGGAGGCGGGCAAAATCAAGAGCTTCTCGACGCCGGCAGCGCTGGCGCTCTCGCCCCAACGCCTGACGGATAATCGGGAGAAGCTGCACCACCTCGACTGGGCGGCGACGCGGCAGGCACTCGAGACGGCGGTCGCGCAGGAAGGATTTAGCGCCGAAACATTCGACTCGGCGTTTACCCTTCTGGATGACCTCGCGCGGGTCGCGCTGCCCGAAGCCTCCGTTCCCGATTGGCGTTCATCACTGCCGAAGAGCTCGAGCTGGTGGTTCCTCGTGGATCGTTACTTCGCGCACGAGCCGCTCCTCACGACGGGATTCGTGACCACGAACGAGCCGATCACAACCCAGGAGCAGAAGCAATTGCTCCAGCGTGAATTGCCCGTCGCGGGTGTCCCGATGATCCTCTCCGGGTGGAGTTTCACGCTCACCGATCTCGTTCCGTGGTCTCACCATCAGCTCATCGTTATCAGCACATTAATGGCAATCTTCGATGCCACTTTGCTGGCGTTGCTTTATCGAGATTGGCGGCGCTGGTTGATCCAGATCGCGAGCCTCGCCATGGCCGTCGCAGCCATGATCGCGTCGATGAAGTTGCTGCACATTCCGCTTAATCTTCTGAACGTGCTCGCGTTCCGTTTGGTGCTCGCGATCGGGGTTGATTACGGCATTTACGTCCTCCTCGTGTGGCAGAAAGCTCGGGACCTGGAACACGATGTGGCGGGCGTCGTCAAACCGGTGATTCTTGCGGGGCTGACCGCGATCGCGGGCTTCGGCTCGTTAGGCCTGGCCAACAACCCGACGCTCGCCGGACTCGGAATTGCCTGCGCCATCGGCATCTTCTGGAGCTTGGCCGCAACCGTCTTTGTCACGCTTCCCGCGACCGCTGCGGCTGAACCGAAGACCTGGCGCGAAGAAACAAGTGAGACTCCCGTCAAAGCCCGTAGCCATGTTTAACAGCCGCTTCCTCTTCCTTTCCGTCTTCCTCTGTCTTCTCTCTTGCATCGCCTGCGCGGAACCGCTCGCCCCGGGCGACGTGAAAGCCCTCCTCGGGCGCATCCGCGAAAAGCGCGCCGCAGCGCCCCAGGTGCAGGCGAATTTTCAGGAGGAGAACACGATGCGGATGATGAACAAACCGGTCCTCAGCTCCGGCAAAGTCTGGTTCCAAGCGCCGGACAAGTTCCGCCGCGAAGTGAAGGGCAACTCACCGAGCCTGACCGTGAGCGATGGGCAGCAGCTCTGGATTCACTACCCAAAATTCCAGTCCGCGGAACGTTACACGTTAGGCAAACGCTCTCCGCTCGACGCTGGGATCGCGGCCATCACCGCCAGTTTGAATCTGGAAGGCGTGGAGAGCACCTACAACATCACCGGCTCGCGCGAGGGCGACAAATATGTGCTGCAACTCGCGCCTCGCACGCCATCGCTGAAGCGACTGCTGCAACGATTCACCATCCACATGAACGACGCGTTGCAGGTCGAGCGCACCGAGATGCTCCAACCGAACGG
>JACDBM010000114.1 GCA_013694945.1 Chthoniobacterales bacterium | reverse complement strand
AGTGAATTCTCCTTTTCGGGAGGCCGCAGGCCCGCGAATTCGCGCCGGAAGAGGAGGAAATAAACCGCGTTCGCTACGACAATTCCGAGCAGCGCCTTCCATCCGAAATGCATCAGCATGTGGGTCGCGTCCCAATTCCACACAGCCGCTACCATCAAGACGGGCGGCGCGGCGAAATGGGTCAGCGTTCTGCCCACCGAGACATTCACGAAGAGCAATCCAAGCGTGGCGTATCGGAATTTCTTTCCCGGATTCAAGTCATAGAATTGCCGCGCCAGGAGCAGCGCGCAGATCGTCATCGCGGCGGGCTCCGTAATAAGCGAGCCAAGGAGCGGTCCCACGGTCAAGATCGAAACCCACCAGGCCGCAGGTGTCCGCCCCCCAAGGCCCGCAACGAGACGCATCGCCTGCTCGGCGCAACGAAGCACCGGTCGCGTCGCGGCGATAGTCATCACAACCACCACGAACATCGGCTCGGTGAACTTAACACGGTGGCTGACGTAATTTTCCGCGGTCGGCCATCCGCGGAACAAGGTCATGGCAATGAGCAGTGGCACCACCCAAATGCCAAAGATCGCCTCCACTTCGCCGAAAAAATGCATGATCTCGGCTTTCCAATTCACATCGCCCCGTGCCCCCAGCTGCGGTTTCGCCTCTGCGGTGCGTCCTTCGCTGACGATTGTCTTCTCGTGTTCGTCGCGCCAGCGGTGCGCGATCTTCATGAACTTGCGGGCGAAAAATGTGTGCAGGATCGCAAGGAAGAAGATGAGCGTCGCCACGCGGTTGAACGGCTCCGCGGCCGCGCGGTACTTCAGGACCTGTACGATTCCGCCGGCGTTTGCGTCTCCATACTCGCTCAGCGGCCGCGGGAAGGGTGCTGGAATCGAAGCATCCTGAGCAGAAGCGGCAGCAAACGGCACTGCGCCCATCGCAAGCAAGATCGCGATGCGGATGAGGGCAAGTATTGGCTTCTGGAAGCGTTCGGTCCGTTGAGGCACCGGACACGATTGCCCTTAACACTCGGGGACGGAAGCTCTTTCGCGCAGCAGCACTGCCCGTTCTAGTGGCAGCTGCCAACCGCAATCTCTGCGAGAGATTTACGCTCAAGAACAACGCCCGCGTCGGACAGGCCGCGCCCGCATTTACGAGTAAAGATACTCGTCGTGATACTCGCGCTGCGGCGCGAATTGCACGTTTGGATCGGCCCCGGTTTCTG
The DNA here is from genome assembly GCA_013694945.1 of Chthoniobacterales bacterium. Lineage (GTDB taxonomy): Bacteria > Verrucomicrobiota > Verrucomicrobiia > Chthoniobacterales > UBA10450 > JACCTI01. Next base: position 4,277 of record JACDBM010000114.1, on the reverse strand, counting down.
GATATTCGAAGATCTCGCCTTCGTAATTCCGGATCACGATTTTCTCGTTATCGTGATAGAGAACGTAGCCGGGATTAATCGGCACCTTCCCACCGCCGCCGGGAGCGTCGATCACAAATTGCGGCACGGCGTAGCCGGTAGTGTGTCCGCGCAGGCCTTCGATGATCTCGATACCTTTCGCGACAGAGCTGCGGAGGTGCGATGAGCCGTTGATGAGGTCGCACTGGTAGATGTAATACGGCCGCACACGGCACATCAGGAGCTTGTGCACGAGCGTGCGCATCGTCACCAAATTATCGTTTACCCCGGCGAGCAGAACGCTCTGATTGCCGAGCGGGATGCCGTGATTCGCCAGCCGCTCAAGCGCGGCTTTCACTTCCACGGTCAATTCGCGCGGATGATTCACATGCACGCTCATCCAGAGCGGGTGGTACTTCTGCAGCATCTGACAAAGCTCGGGAGTGATGCGTTGCGGCAGGAAAATGGGCACGCGAGTTCCGATGCGGAGAAACTCGATGTGCGGAATGGCTCGCAGGCGGCTTAGAATTTTTTCGAGCTTGCTGTCGCTGAAGAGCAAGGCGTCGCCACCGGAGAGCAGCACATCGCGCACTTCCGTGTGCTCCTCAAGATAGCGGTAAATTGCGTCGAATTCAGTATGCAATTCCTGCTCCCCCACTCCGCTGACCACGCGGCTGCGGGTGCAATATCGGCAGTAGCTCGCGCATCGATCGGTGACCAGGAACAGAACACGATCCGGATAACGGTGAACCAGACCCGGCACCGGCATGTGCGAATCTTCGCCGCATGGATCGGCCATGTCGTAGGGCGAACCCCAGCTTTCCTCGACCCGCGGGATAACCTGACGGCGAATCGGACAATCAGGATTGTCGCGCTCGATCAGATTAAAAAAATGTGGCGTCACCGCGAGCGCAAGCTTCGTCCCGGAGAGCAGGACGCCGTTGCGCTCATCATCGGAAAGCTCGAGGTGCTGCTCCAGCTGGGACAACGAAGTGACGCGATTTTTCAGCTGCCACTTCCAGTCATTCCACTGCTCGGGCGGGACGTCGGACCAGTAGCCCGGCGCGTGCGAGACGAACCCTTTTCCCTCCTGTTTACCTGCGGCAAGCGTGACCATTTTCGCGTTCTTCGGCGGAAGGTTAAGGTCCTTAAGTATCGTGTCAATGCAGGCACTTTCAGGTGCGCGGACCAGGTCGGTTGTCGCTTTTCAAGCAGGCGGAACTTAAGCTGGCGAAGTCTCGACCGCTTCCCGCCGCGTGAGTCCGCAAGTGGACGAAGGCTCTTGAACGGTGGATGTTTCTCCCTGTCCAATTCTGCACTATGCGCTTTGCACAACTTATTCTTTTGATGGCTCTGGCTGGGACGCTCCGCGCTGCTCCGCCACTCGCTCAGCCCGAAACGGGACCAACGCCCAACGTTGCGCCAGAAGTAGCCGAAGCTGGAAAGGACGTCGTCCACCAGCTCAACAGCGCCTTCACGAGAGTCTTCGAGCTGGTGGCCCCGAGCGTCGTCATTATCGAAGTGACGAAGAAAAGCGAGGCGAACGAGAACCCGACGCTCGATGACTTGTTCTTTCAAAACCAGCCGGACAAAAGTCCCCGCCACAATCCAGGCAGCTCTCAGCCGGTGCAGAGCGAAGGCTCCGGCTTCCTCGTCCGGGAGGATGGCTTCATCTTCACGAACCATCACGTGCTGGAGGGTGCCGAGCGGATCGATGTGAAACTAAAGGACGGGCGCGAGTTCCAGGCGAAGCTCATCGGCACCGATGAGAAGACGGACGTCGCGGTCATCAAAATCGACGCGAACAACCTTCCAGTGGCGCAGACTGGCGATAGCGACGCGGTGCGCGTGGGGCAATTCGCCTTTGCAATCGGAGCACCGTTCAGGCTGGATTACACCTTCACCTACGGCGTTATCAGCGGAAAAGGTCGAAGCAAACTGCTCGCGACGGGCGGCTATTCGATTTCGGATTATCTGCAGACGGACGCCTCGATCAACCCGGGCAACAGCGGCGGACCGCTTTGCGACATTGATGGAAGAGTGGTCGGCATGAACACTCTAATCAATGGATTGAATCGTGGACTCGGCTTCGCCATTCCAATCAACCTCGCAAATGAAATCGGCCAGCAGCTGATTGCCGGTCAAAGGATCATCCGGCCGTGGCTCGGTATCCGTATCGAGACGCTGGGCGACGATGCATCGATTCGCGACCTGTTTAAGGGCCTCGATAAAGGTGTCGTCGTCCGCACGATCGAAGCCGATGCGCCTGCTTACAAAAGTGACCTTCGGCCGTTTGACGTGATCACACAGGTGGACGGCGCACCCGTGAGCACCGACACGCAGCTGCAACGAGAGATCTTGAAGAAAAAGATCGGGCAAAACGTGGACCTGACCGTCTGGCGAAAAGGTCAGACACTGAAAATCCCGATCATTGCCGGAGAGCTGCCGGGCGAAATCGACCGCGCCTCAAATCCAACCGCGCCCGTACCGCAGAAACCTGAGGATATGAATAAATTTGGCCTCCAGGTGCAGGACCTGACGAAGGAAGTGGCGGAGCGATTGCAGCTTAATGTCGAGCAAGGTGTGATTGTCACCGATGTTGCGGATGACAGCCTCGCGTCCGCTCAGGGAGTTGAACGTGAAGACGTAATTACGGAAGTCGATGGTAAACCCATCACGAATGCTGCGTCCTTTCGCGATGCGATTCTTAAGGCGGACCCGCGCAAAGGTATTCTGCTTTACCTCGACCGCAAAGGCAGCAAGACCTTTGCGGTGCTGAAAGCCCCGACCGGATAGTACGAGGTGCCCGCCGCGGGATTGCACCCCCCAGTGGCGGCGAGGTCGCCTCAGCTCTTTCTGCTTCCTGCGAGCACCAGGACAATGCCGCCCGCCAGGCAAAGGCCACCGAGAATCGGCGGGAGCGGCACCGTTCTCTCCTTATCCGCACTCACCTGCAACGGTCCCGCATCAATCACTTTCTCGCGTTTTCGTGTAACTGAATCCGCCGTACGCGAGAGCAATGATACCAACGGCAATCAGGATGATGCCGATAATGCCCGCAGGTTTCATCCTCAGGCCGCTAGAGGGTGCGCCGGCCCTGAATGAGATTGATGATTAGGATAACGACTGCGATGACAAGGAGGATGTGGATGAATCCGCCCATCGTGTAAGAGCTGACGAGTCCAAGCAGCCAAAGCACGAGTAGGATAACGAAGATAGTCCAGAGCATAGTGGTTCTTTTTGGTTGAGTTTACACTGCTTTCGTTTGCGGAGTGTTCGTTGCGCTTATCAATGCACGAGATTCGATTTGCAAGACTAACCGAGCGGCCGCAAAAACATTCTCGCCATTCGTCAGGGAGGACTGTCGCGGGCCAGCGGCAAACCAGTCCTCGTGCGGCGAGCGATCGCGCGTCGGCCATACGGTGCCGACCGAGTTATTGTCCGCAGTTTCAATCACGCTTCGGCCCGGGAGCTTCCGCAGATGGTCATCGCGCGGCCCGACGGGAGGCGTTGCTCCTTGCGTTCGCACCCGTATGATGCGGCGTGCCCGAAACGGAAGCCGCCGCGCAGGCGCGAATCGAAGGCCTTCGATCTCAGATTGAAGAGCACAACCGCCGCTATCACGAGGAAGCTGCGCCAACTATTTCCGACCAGGAGTATGACGCACTTTACCGCGAACTCTCTGACCTGGAGAACCAGTTTCCCGCGCTCGCTTCGCCTGCATCGCCGACACAGAAAGTGGGAGGCGCGCCGCTCAAAGCGTTCGCGCAAATCACGCATCGTGTGCCGATGTTGAGTCTGGACAACACCTACTCGGAAGACGAGATGCGCGATTTTTACCGGAGGCTCGAGAAGCTGCTGCCGGGGGAAAGGGTGCCCGTCGTCATCGAACCGAAGGTGGATGGCGTCGCGGTCTCCTTATTGTACGAGGACGGAAAGCTGCGTTACGCCGCGACACGCGGGGATGGCACCGTCGGAGATGATATCACGCAGAACATCCGCACGATCAGCTTTGTGCCGACCATGCTCAGAGGAGCAGCGCCAAAGGTTTTGGAGGTTCGGGGCGAAGTCTTCATGCGCAAGGATGGCTTCGCGAAACTGAATGTCGCGCGGGGGGAAGAGGGCCTCCCGCTTTTCGCTAATCCTCGCAACGCCGCCGCCGGCTCGCTCAAGCAGCTCGATCCAGCGATCGCCGCGCAGCGTCCGCTGGGGATAGTCTTCTATGGGACCGGTGCGCTCGACGGCGCGGACCTGGCGCG
>JACDBM010000100.1 GCA_013694945.1 Chthoniobacterales bacterium | reverse complement strand
GCAGAAGAGGCGATCGCCGTTGCGAACAACAGCGTCTTCGGGCTCGGCGCGAGCGCCTGGACGAACGACGCAGCGGAACAGGATTTCTTCGCGACGGAACTGGACGCCGGAATGGTGTTCATCAACGGCATGGTTGCGTCGGATCCCCGACTGCCGTTTGGCGGGATCAAGCGCTCTGGTTTCGGCCGCGAGCTTGGCGCGGAAGGCATTCGCGAATTTGTAAACGTGAAGACGGTGGTTGTTGCCTAACGACTGCTGGCAGCTTTTCCTGCTCCTAATCTTGATCCTGCTCATAATCTTTCTGGGGGGAAGATCAGGATCAGGATTAGGAGCAAGAGCGGGAGATTGAATCAGCCGTCGGTCGAAAATTGATCTTCCCTGTTCTTGAACAGCACATTGAATGTCGTGAGCGATCCGTAACAGCGCGTGATGTATTGCTGGAGGTCGAACTTGTCGGCATCGCTCAGCTTGTCGCTTGCATTCACCTTTTGCTCGAGAACGCGGAGGTTATTCCGGATCATCACGATTTTGTGAAAGAACGTTTCGAGCGGTACCTCCTTCGGCAGCAAGGAGGTGTCGGATGATTGCAAGACAAGGCTTCCACCCTGCCAGCGATTTGCGAGTCCTTCGACTACATCAGTCTTCTCCAGTCCCAAAGCTGAGACGACGCTCTCTGCTGTTTGGCGAATCAGATTTTCCAGCGGGATCTGCAGCTCCGTTAAAGTAGCCGTCGCTTCCGCGGAAGTGAGACCGCTCGAGGCAGGGGCGACTTCGCGCGGGGCGTCATCGAAGTTGATATTTGCGGTGTGCTCAGTGAGCGAGCGGACAAGGCCCACACCGTATCGCGGGTGCAGGACCTTCATCCCGATGTGCAGGTTTTCGATGTTCAGCGGCATGCGATTCGTTCCACCTGCCGCGACAATTCGCAAGATTCATTTGGAGCGCTGGCCGGTTCGTCGCGATGGTCGCCTCTGCAAACTTTCGAGGACGGGAAAAAGGTCTTCCAGCTTCTCCACGCGAATGGCTTTGATCTCACGCAAGATGTCTTCATAACCACTCGAAGCGCGTCCGCCGATAAGCAACGCACAACCTTTCGGCAGCAGCTCACCGAGTTTACGAAGATCGCGCCGCAACGGTTCGTCGTCCGGTGGAAAAACAATGCTTAAACCCACCGCCCGCGGCTTCAAGTTGCGCAAGGCGCCGACAAATTCCTCGACCGGCAACCCCGCGCCAAGATAAGTCGTGCGCCAGCCATGACTCCTCGCCGCGGCTGCCACGATTTCCGCGCCCAGTTCGTGCAACTGGCCCGTCGGCGTAGCGAGCACGAGATGCAGCGCTTGGGTGTTCTCGGTGTATGGTCGCGCGAAGGTGGTCAGGAACTGCGTGATGTGGTTCGTGGCAAAATGCTCGTGCGCGATCGTCAAGGATCCGTCGCGCCAGAGTTCCCCGATCCGTTCCGCCATTGGCGCGATAAACCTTTGCAGAACGCCGGGTGAACCCAATTCCACCGCAGCCCGATCCAGCAACTTCAGAATCGCCCTGGCATCGAACGCCGTCACCGCGACGAGCGCGGCGTCGATCATCTCGGCCAGCGCGTCCTGTTCCTGGCCTCGTTTGCGGGCTGGCGGAATGGCCTCGCCCACATCGCGCAACAGCCGCTGCAACTCGGGCAGGCTCGCGCGTGCGATCTGACTGATGGTGTGGCCCGCGAGTGTCGCCTCGCGCAACAAGCGAAGTCGCTCCACGTCTTCTTCCGTGTAAAGCCGTCGATTGTTGCTCGCGCGCACCGGCCGCACGGCGCCGTATCGTTTCTCCCAGACGCGAATCGTGTGCACGGAAAGTCCGGTGTGACGCGCCACAAACTTGATCGTGCGAACCGGCTTCATTGCTCTCTGAAGGGAACGTAGACAGAAGCAGATTGGATGCAGAAGCGAACAATCACGAAAACAACTGCTGATTCGCGCAGGCGACCACTGCGATCCGCTTGTAACTGTTTGCGCTGCTGGCAGGGCGCATCTTGAAGCCGGTGTAAATTCCGGATTCGCTGCTCCCGGCAGCTTGCGGGTCAACTTATCCTGTCTACAACAGCTCCATCTGCGGAGTAACTCTGCGAAACGCCGCGGTGGAAAGGACAGGGCGATCTCCGATTCCCGCGCGGCGGCGCGCGACTTCGAACATCCCTTCGATCTGCTCCGCAAAAATACCCTCGCCCGTCTGCCGCGTTCTCCAGCGCGAATCGTAGACGCGATCTCCGCCGTGCATGGCCCGAAGTCGGCCCAGCACCTTCTCCTTCCGGTCGGCGAAATGTTCCTGAAGCCAGCGCTCAAAAAGCGGCGCGACCGCCCAGGGCAGACGCAGCACGACGTAACCGGCAAACTGCGCGCCAGCTTTGCCGCAGGCTTCGAGAATCGAAGGCATTTCATGCTCGGTGATGCCGGGGATGATTGGTGCAACCATGATCCCAATCGGAATGCCCGCGGCGCGGAACTGCGCGATCGCGTCCAGCCGTGCCTGTGGCGGTGAAGTTCGTGGTTCGAGAATGCGCTGCAGTTTCGGATCCAGCGACGTCACGGAGATGTTCACGGCAATGGCGTTGTGTGCGGCGAGTTCCTTGAGCACGTCGATGTCGCGGGTGACGAGGCGGTTCTTCGTCAGGATCCCGACCGGGTTACGAAATTTTGCCAGCACTTGCAGACACCGCCGTGTGATTTTCATCTTCCGTTCGATGGGCTGATATGGATCAGTCACACCGCTGAGCACGACCGTTTGCGGTTTCCATTTCGACGACGAAAGCTCCGCCTCGAGCAGTTCGGGCGCGTCTTCCTTCACCATGATCTTGCTCTCGAAATCGAGCCCCGCCGAAAAGCCGAGGTATTCGTGTGTCGGTCGTGCGAAGCAGTAAACACAGCCATGTTCACATCCGCGGTAAGGATTGATGCTCGTCTCGAAGCCGACATCCGGGCTGTTGTTCCGAGAAATGATTGTCTTCGTCAGATCGCGATAAAAATGCGTCGGCAACTTTGGACGTTTCTCTTCTTCGCTCGGTTCGACCGGATCAAGGTCAACGTGAAGAGCTTCGAAGCGATTTGCTGGGTTGCCCGAGGCGCCGCGACCGCGGTGAGTCTCCGGAACCGCTTGTTTGTACTCCTTGTAAGCTACCGCGCTCGAGCCGCGCTTTTTTGAGACGTGCCCACTCTTCTCTCTGTTTGAGCCGCTGAGCATTGCATACGTTCGCCTGAACACTGGCAGGTGTCCAGCGTGGCCTTGAGCAATCAAGGCGCTCGTCCTCTCATTGGCCGCATAAGAGTCTTTGCCGACAAAATCCGACAAATTCTTTGCGCTGAAACCGCTAGCGGAGCCACTTTCGCGCCGGCGCAAAGTTCCGCTTCCTGGCAATTCTCCCTCGAAAGATAGTCGTTTCGCGCTAAATCCGCAGCGGAGGGGGTGGGATTCGAACCCACGAGGACTTTCGCCCTGCCGGTTTTCAAGACCGGAGCCATCAACCGCTCGACCACCCCTCCCTCTGTTCAGGCGTGGATCATTCTGGCATCCGCGCCGTTGTGAGCAAGTCCGGCGAACCGCTGGGCGAGTATTTCCGGAGCCAGCGTGCGTTGGTTGACGACGAACTGCAGCGTGACTCTAACGGGACCAGCCGGATTAAACCGCGCCAACTGAAGGCCACGGAATTCGGCCGCTTGCGCTCCGAGATTGAGCTGGCTCGCTCATGGCTGTAACACGCTGCGATGAGCCGGCGCGGCCTGGGACCACGTCCGCCGCGATGTGACGAAAAAAATATGCCGAGAAAGGCTCACGCGTCCTCTGGCGGGACACGCAGCGGCCCATTTTCGCGCGGCGAATGGTAACCATACCTGCGCTGAATCGTGGCCCAAACCAGAATTGCACAAAGGACTCCGAGCATTGCGCCGAAGGCCACGTCCGAGAGATAATGCGCGTTTAGATAAAGCCGTGAGGCTGCGATCAGCAACGGAATTGGCAGTAGCGCGAAACCAATTTTTCGCCGCGCCCCGCACAGGACGGCGAAGAACGCCATGGATGAAGCGGTGTGGCCTGACGGGAACGCGTGATAATCCGACCGAAGGCTCGGTCCGTTCCAACCGGCATCGACTTTCACCGCCGGCCGCGATCTTCCGGCGCTCATTTTGATGGTGCGATTCGTTAGGCCGGCGACCGCGCACGCCACCACCATGGCCGCGAAGATCACGACCCATTCCCGCCGGCGCCGTGCATAAGCGATCGCTGCGCCTGCAACCCCGATGATTACGTGTGTCGGCCAGTCACCCCACCTTGAGACGGCGCGCATTAGCGTGGTGCCAGATCGCGTTTGATGTTGGGCGATCCAGCTTTGCACCGCGCCGTCGAAGAAAAATGATGCCGCGACAATGAGCGCGGCCAAAATCGCGCAGACAAACCACCAGCGGCGCAAGCCGAAGGTCGTCACTGCACGATTTCCGGTTTGTGTTTCAGAGACGGCTATCTTTCAATCCGCCCTTGCAACCTGCAATCCGCAATTTCCTCCTGCTCTTCGCCGGCTGCCTGCTCTTCCACCTCGCGGGCACCTGGACGCTGCCGCTGATTGATCGCGACGAGCCGCGGTTCGCAGAAGCCTCGCGCGAGATGATCGAACGAAACGATTACGTCGTTCCGTACTTCAATAACCGGTACCGTTTCGACAAGCCTCCCCTCACCTACTGGTTTCAGACCGTCAGCTATCGAATTCTGGGGGAGAACGATTTCGCCGCGCGTTTGCCTTCGGCGATCGCGGCCGCGTTGACGGCTCTCCTCCTTCTGGCCTGGGGCCGGAGGCTGGACGACGAACGCATCGGCTGGTGGGCTGCGATTATGTTCACCCTCTGCTTCCAGACTTTTCTCCATGGGAAAGCCGCGGTCGCCGACATGTGGCTGGTGCTGTTTGTGACGGCAGCACATTGGGCCGGCTATGAATTGCTGCGCGATCGATTCCGCGATCAGCCCGCAGCCGCACTTCAACGCCGCTGGTGGTGGCTCTTCTATCTCTCGTTAGCGTTCGCCTTTCTTGCCAAAGGACCAATCGGCTGGACGCCGCTGCTCGCCATTGCGTCGACCAAGTTCTTCCTCCCGGAGGTGAAGTTGAACCGTCGCTTTCTGTTCTTCACCGGCCTTCTTCTGACGGTCTCGATTGTGGCCGCATGGGGAATCCCAGCTCTGGTGCGAACGAATGGCGAGTTCTTTCGCGTCGGCATCGGACGGCATGTCGTTGGCCGGTCGTTTGGGGCAATGGAAGGCCACGGCGGGAAATCGTTCGGGAGCTACCTCTTATGGCTGCCGTTTTATTTCCTCACCATCTTCCTCACGTTTGCCCCGTGGGCCTTCAGCTTGCCGCGGCTGATGAGACGGCTTTGGCGCCGACGCGACCCGCTCGACAGTTATTTGCTCAGTGCCGCCGCCGTTATCTTCATCGCCTTCACATTCGTGCAGACCAAACTTCCGCATTACACCCTCCCGGCTTTTCCCCTGCTCGCCCTGCTCCTGGCGAAATGGTTCGCCACACAGCCGAATGCCGCCAGACACGTGCGGCGGACGGCGATTGCTGCCGGATGCGTGGCGCTTCTCATCGTCGCGGCGACGCCTTTTCTCGCGAGGTTTTTTGTTGGGCGTGAGCTGATGCTCCAGGCGAAGAGCGACCTAACTCCGCAGATGCAATTTGGCGGTACGCGCTACAAGGACCCGAGCCTCGTCTGGTATTTCAGGAGACATGTGAAAGGCTGGATGGCCGATCTCGATGACGACGCGGTAAAGTTATTCATGGAAACGCCGGGGGCGCGTTTCGTTATCCTGCCGACGGCCTCCGCGACGGACCTCTATCCATCTCTGCCGCAGGGCTGGAAAACCTTCTCCGTGCGCGGCTTTAACACGTCGAGTGGCAAACGCCTCGAGTTGACATTGCTGCTCAAGCCGTCGTGAGAGCTAAGCCTGTCTTGCGGTTTGCGACTGCCCTGTTACCCGTTCCGAGATGATCACCTTCCTCGCCGGCAAGCTCGCCGCAGCCTTGCCGACGCAGGCCACGCTGGACGTGAACGGCGTCGGCTACGAGGTGCTGATTCCGCTCTCGAGCTATGACCGCCTCCCCGCCGTTGGCCAGACGGTTCAAATCCTGACGCACCTTCACGTCCGCGAAGACGCGCACATTTTGTATGGCTTCATGTCCGGGGCGGAGCGCGATTTGTTTCGCTTGCTCGTGAACAACGTCAGCGGCATCGGCCCAAAGCTCGCGCTCGCGGTCTTAAGCGGAATGAGCGTGAACAATTTCAAGCACGCGGTCGTGAATGGCGATGCCGCCTCTCTGGCGAAGATCAGCGGCTTGGGCAAGAAAACGGCCGAGCGGATCGTGCTAGAGCTGAAGGACAAACTGGGAGTCGCGGCCGCCTGGGAAGCAGCCAGCGCTACGCACGCGCCTTCTGCTGAAGAGGGCCAGGCCAACGAGGCCGTTCTTGCGTTGATCGCGCTCGGCTACAAGCAGGTGGATGCGCACAAAGCCGTGCGTGAGCTGCAGGACAAGCAGCCAGAGATCAAGTCAGCGGAAGAGCTGGTGAAGAACGCGTTGAAGCGAATGGCTGCGGGACGGTAAGCTGGCCCCGTAAGTTCCGGTTTCTAACCTCGCATACTTTTCTTCAGATTCGTGCGACGGTCAGCAACCACGCTACAAGACGATGTCTTCCGATTCCGACAGAATGGGCGTTATCCGCCGCGCCTTTCCAGCGGAAGGGTTGTTCGCAGAGAAGGATTGGCTGATCTCGCCGGAGCCTTTTCCGATTGAGCCCAACCTTGCGAAAGAGCTCGAGCGTCTCGGGCATCAGCTCTTCGTTTTTCACCGCGCCTGCAACCAGCTCTACCAGCAAAGCGTCAAAGGGAAGCAGCCGGATTGGGTCGCGCGTTATCTGGACGCGGGCAAGCCACCGGAGCTGGTTGAGTTCTCACGCAGCAAGCAATTTCGCGAGGAACTGCCGATGGTCATTCGGCCTGACCTCATCCTGACCGAGAATGGTTACGTCATTGCCGAGATTGATTCGGTCCCCGGCGGTATCGGGCTGACCGCGTGGCTGAACCAGACCTACGCCGCTCTCGGAAAGGAAGTGATCGGCGGAAACGATGGAATGCTGCAAGGCTTTCACAGCGTGCTGCCTCAGGGTGGCGACATCGTCATCTCCGAAGAGTCAGCGACTTATCGGCCGGAGATGAACTGGATGGCTGCGCAACTAAACGCGCTCGATCCCGGACACAACTGGCAGGTCCTGTCCGCGGAAACATATCAACCAACGCGCGGGCGAGATGTTTACCGATTCTTCGAATTGTTCGACCTGCCGAATCTGCCGCGCGCCGCCGAGCTAATGCAGGCTGCCCTAGCGGGAATGCTCAGAGTGACTCCGCCGTTCAAACCATTTCTGGAAGAGAAGATGTGGTTTGGGCTTTTTTGGATGCAGCCATTACGGGAGTTCTGGCGGCGCGAGCTTGGCGAGAAATATTTTACAAAGCTACAGCAGGTTATTCCCTATACCTGGCTGATGGATCCCACGCCATTGCCGCAACACGCCGTCATTCCGCGGCTGGAAATTCACGACTGGCGCGAAGCCGGCAAGCTCAGTCAAAAAGAACGCGAACTACTGCTCAAGGTCAGCGGTTTTTCGGCACTGGGATGGGGCAGTCGTGGTGTTTCGGTGGGACAGGACCTACCCGGTGCGGAATGGCAACGCTTGATTGAGGAAGCACTCGCCACCTTCGAGACATCGCCGAAAATCATACAGCGGTTTCACCAGGCGCGGATCGTCGAGCATCCTCATTGGGCGCATGACTCGTCCGAAGTAAGCCCGATGCGTGGACGCGTTCGCCTCTGCCCGTACTATTTCGTCGAGCCGGACAAAGTGATGCTCCGCGGAGCGCTGGCTACGATAGTTCCGGCTGACAAGAAACTGCTCCACGGCATGCGTGACGCGATCCTCGCTCCGTCCGCGATCGCCGCAAAATCATAGGCGCGATTTGAAGCTCGGGATTATCTTGAAAACGGCGCGACGGCTCACTATCAAGGCGGCCTTCGTGCAAGTTCTCCACTCATGACTCCTGCAGAAGCCACGTTGCCGCGACAGTCCTTCGGCCAGACGGCGCGGACCGACGCGTGGTGGACACAGCCGCTCCTGATTTTTTGCGGCTTTGCCGCCTTCATCCTCTACTCCACATGGGCGGCATTTCAGGGAGATCATTATTATTATGGCCCCTACCTTTCACCGTTTTACTCTCCCGAGCTTTTCGGCAGTTCGCCGCATAGCTGGTTTGGGCCAAAGCCGCTTTGGTGGCCGGGCTGGATTTTGTTTTCACCGGCCCTCCTGATTCTTTGGGCGCCGGGCGGACTTCGACTGACCTGTTACTACTACCGTGGCGCGTACTACAAAGCGATGTGGGCTGATCCGCCGGCCTGCACGGTCGGCGAGCCGCGGAAGCATTACCGCGGCGAGCGTTCATTCCCGCTCATCATGCAAAACGTGCACCGCTACTTTCTCTACCTTGCAATCATCTTCATCGCCGTGCTGAGCTTTGACGTCTGGAAGGCGATGTGGTTTGCGGATGGTTTCGGCATCGGGGTCGGCACGATCGTGCTCGCGATCAACGTCGTTTTATTAGCCGGTTTCACCTTCGGTTGTCATGCGTTGCGCCACTTGATCGGCGGATTTCGCGATCAGCTTTCGCGCTCGCCCACCGGCTATCGCGCGTATGCCTGCGTCAGTTGCTTGAATCGACGGCACATGCCCTGGGCCTGGCTGAGTTTGTTCTGGGTCGGATTTTCCGATCTTTATGTGCGGATGTGCGCAATGGGGATCTGGACGGATTTCCGAATTTTTTGAGGTGAACCTCAAGCGGCGCGAGTGAGAATCCGCGCCTTCAGCCGGCTCAACTTCGCGATGGCGCCGAATTGCTTATCGAAGGCAATCAACTCGGCGTCGTAATGGATGCAGACTGTCGCAATCAAAAGATCAAGGGCTCCGACGATAAGACCGGCATCCCGGCATTCCTGGCCGAGTCGAGTCGCGTCCGCCCACAAAGTCGTCGGCGTCGACAGAACCGGAATGGTGGCGAGATGGCGTTGGATGAATGACCGCTGCCCCGCCACCGCAGTGCGCAAAAGTTCGCAGAGCACTGGCTCACACAAAGCCAAGTCCTCGCCGGAAACCCAAGGTTTGATCTGCGCCTTCACTGAGGCTGGAGTCTTCGCGCGAAAAAAATCGACCCAGATCGACGTTTCGATCACGATTTCCATGCACTCTTCCGGTCCAGCGCGCGCTGCTTCTCAAAGGAAGGAAATTCCGCGGCCCACTCGCCCGTCATGAACTTCTCCGTCATGGCCGCGCGTCGCCGCATGAGCAAAGCATTTATGACCAGTTTACGAATAGCGGGGCCTTTCTGCTTTTCGCCTGTGACTCGTATGACATCGCGCAACTCTGCGTCAGACAATTCGACCGATATTTTCATACCTTCACTTTGCACAATTCCGAAAAAGCAGTCAAGGCGCGCTTCACTGGACTGTTGAAGCCGAACAGGGAGAGGCGGCACTCCTGTCGCCTTTGGGCAAAATAAACTTCACGGTTGAAGGTGCGCCCACAAAGCGCATATACGACCCTGCGTCTCGAGGGTGTCTTCTCTTCGAATGAAGAAAAACTGATGGCAGAGTACGAAACATTCCAGCACGACGTTCTTGTCATCGGCGCGGGTGGCGCCGGTCTGCGCGCGGCGATCGAAGCTTCCGCTGCCGGCGTTTCAGTCGGAATGGTTTGCAAGTCGCTCCTGGGCAAGGCGCACACCGTCATGGCCGAAGGCGGGATCGCCGCCGCGCTCGCGAATGTGGACGATCGCGATAATTGGAAAGTGCATTTCGCCGACACCATGCGCGGCGGCCAATACGCGAATAACTGGCGGATGGCGGAGTTGCACGCCCGGGAAGCGCCCGATCGCGTCCGCGAACTCGAAGCCTGGGGCGCCGTTTTCGATCGGACGGACGACGGGCGCATTCTCCAGCGGAACTTCGGCGGCCACAAATATCCGCGGCTCGCGCACGTCGGCGATCGCACCGGACTGGAGATGATCCGCACCCTGCAGGACCATGGCATTCACCAGGGCATCGACGTGCACATGGAGCAGACGGTACTCACGCTCTTGAAGGATGGTGATCGTGTCGTCGGAGCGTTTGGTTATGATCGCGAGCGCGGACGCTTCAAAGTCTACCGCGCCAAAGCGGTTGTGCTCGCGACAGGCGGCATCGGACGGGCCTACAAAATCACAAGCAACAGCTGGGAATATACCGGGGACGGTCATGCACTCGCCTACCGGGCGGGCGCGGAACTGATCGATATGGAGTTCGTGCAATTCCATCCCACCGGAATGGTTTGGCCCCCGAGTGTCCGCGGCATTCTTGTAACCGAAGGGGTGCGCGGTGAAGGCGGCATTCTAACGAACAAGGAAGGCCGCCGCTTCATGTTTGACGACATTCCGGCGAACTACAAAACGCAGACGGCCGACAATGAAGAGGAAGGCTGGCGCTATTGTCAGGGCGACAAAAACGCGCGCCGGCCGCCGGAATTACTGACCCGCGATCATGTGGCGCGCTGCATTGTCCGGCAGATCAAAGAGGGCCGGGGCAGCCCGCACGGCGGCGTCTATCTCGACATCGCGTGGATCAAAAAACGGGTCGCGAATGGCGAGGCTTACATCAAGCGCAAACTCCCGAGCATGTATCACCAATTCAAGCAGCTGGCCGACATCGACATTACCGGAGAACCGATGGAGGTGGGACCAACGACGCATTACGTCATGGGTGGCATTCGGGTTGATTCCGACAGGCAGATGTCGCGCGTACCTGGCTTGTTCGCCGCGGGCGAATGCGCGGCGGGAATCAATGGTGCAAATCGCCTCGGCGGAAATTCGCTCTCCGACCTGCTCGTCTTCGGCAAACGCGCAGGAGAGTTCGCCGCGAAGTTCGCGCGGGAAAACCAGCTCGGGGCGGTCAACGAGGAAGAAATGAGGGAAGCGTCACGCGAAGCACTCGCACCATTCGATCGCGCTGCGAATGTCCAGGGCGAGGGAGCCTATCAAGTGCAACACGATTTGCAGGAGATGATGCAGGACCTCGTCGGCATTGTGCGGCGAGAAGATGAGATGGTGCAGGCGTTGAACGGAATCACGGAGCTTAAGAAGCGCGCGGCGAACGTCGCCGTGATGGGCAATCGCGAATTCAATCCTGGGTGGCATACGGCACTCGACTTAAACAATTTGCTGACAGTTTCCGAAGCCGTCGCTCGTGCCGGGTTGGAAAGGAAGGAAAGTCGCGGTGCGCATTTTCGCGAGGATTTTCCCGACAAAGCCGACAAGTTCGCGAAGGTGAACACCATCATCTGGCAGGGAGAAGATGGCAGGATGCAAATCCGACTCGAACCGTTGCCGGAAATGCCCGAGCATTTGAAACAGATCATCGAAGAAATGAAATGAGCATCCCCGATTCTGTCATCCTGAGGCTGGCGAAGCGCGCCGAAGGACCTCGCGCGTTCATGAGCGCGCATCGTGAAACGTGCCGCGGTTTCAGCATCGCAGGCATGGCGAACGCCCGTGCTCTTGCGATGAGAGGTCCCTCGCCGTCTTCGCGGCTCGGGATGACAG
>JACDBM010000074.1 GCA_013694945.1 Chthoniobacterales bacterium | reverse complement strand
TGCACTGCACCGTTGAACGGAGGGTGCCCGCGTCGAGCTTGCGGAGCAGATAATCGAAAACCCCGAGGAAGCCGGCGAGTGTCTTGCCGCTACCTGTGGGCGAAGTGAGGAGGATGGATTCCCGGTTAAGAATGGCTGGAACGCAAAGCAACTGCGCGTGCGTGAAGCTCGGGTAAGTCTTGCGAAACCAACGGCGCAAGCGCGGATGTAAACTCTTCGCGAGTTCCTTCGGCTCTGCGGCTGTTTGCGACAGCATCTGGCAACTTCGCCTACGGAACCGCACGTGCGAATTACGCGCGCTTGCCGGGCATTCTTCCCGGGATAGCGAAGACGCCAAGGGACCTCGCATCAGCGGAATGATCGAAGCCAATCAGAGCGGTCATCGCTGCGGTTCAGACGCGGCGGTCGTTGTGTGATCCACGAGCTTGAGTGAGGTCCCTCGCCGTCTCCGCAGCTCGGGATGACATGCTTGGAAAGTGGAGCGGCGAAGGCGCGATTACCCTTCGGGATTGACCGGGAAGTGTTTGTTCTTGAGCTTTTCCGGGACGCGTGTCGTTCGTTCCGATTCGATCTCTTCTGTCGCGGCGCCGAGCGCTTCGTAGGCTTCCCGGTTTTTCTTCGCGCGACACATGTAAGCAGTAGCGTGGGCGAGGGGAATGCGCGCTTCAGGCATGCCGACGAACTCGACGGCCTGTTGTGTCGCTACCGCGAGCGGCAAGGCTGCGGCATCCGCCAGCCCGACGTCTTCACTCGCGAAGATGACGATGCGCCGCGCGATAAACCGGAAGTCTTCGCCCGCGTGCAACATCTTCGCGAGCCAGTAGAACGCGCCTTTCTCGTCCGAGGCGCGCATGCTCTTGATGAATGCGCTGATTGTGTCGTAATGCGCGTCGCCCGCGCGATCGTAGACGATCGCCTTTTGCTGAATGCTTTGCTCTGCAACTTCGAGCGTGAAGTAAACGAGGCCGCTTTCGTCTGGTGCCGTCGTTAGCACTCCGATCTCGAGTGCGTTTAAACATTTTCGCGCATCGCCGTCGCTGATTTTCGCCAGGTGCCGGCGCGCCTCCGGATCCATCTGCACCCGGTGTTTGCCCAGCCCGCGCTCTTCGTCCACCAGGGCTCGATCAATCAGCTCTTCCAGTTGCTCAACGCGGAGGGGCTCGAGTTGAAAGACCTGCGACCGCGAGACAAGCGCGCTGTTCACGTAAAAGAACGGATTGTAGGTCGTCGCGCCGATGAGCCGCAGGTTTCCGCTCTCCACGTCCGGCAGGAGAATGTCCTGCTGCGCCTTGTTGAAGTGATGAATCTCGTCCACAAAGAGGATCGTCTTTTGACCTGACGTGCTCAGCCGGTTGGCCGCCGCAGCGACGACGCGACGCATCTCGGCGACGTTGCTTTCCACGCCGCTGAGGCGCTCGAACTTGGCGCCGGTGATTCCAGCGATGATCTGCGCGAGCGTTGTCTTCCCAGTTCCGGGTGGACCGGAAAGAATCACGGACGGGAGCCGGTCTGCTTCGATCGCGCGCCGGAGCAATTTGCCGGGCGCGAGAATGTGCAGCTGGCCGACAAATTCCCCGAGCGAACGCGGTCGCAGGCGGGCCGCGAGCGGCGAGGCGCCTGTCGGCGCTTTAACCGCTTTCGCGTCGCCGGCCTTCCCAAACAGATCTTCCACGCTTCGAAGGTTACGTGGCAGGTTCCGTGGTGCACTTCAATTTGCTGCCTCGGCCAAGGCACATTGCGTGCTCTGAGGAGCCGCAGGATATTCCCCGCTCATGCGCAAAATCGTTTCCGCTACCTTGCTGATGCTCTGCGCGTTCTGCTCCGCCGAGGCGGCAGCCTTGCCCTTCTCGACCGTCTTCAAGGGCCGCGAAAGGTTCGATCGGCTGGTCGCTCAGGCACAAGAAGGGGATTGGCAATCGCTCCCTCTCGGGGTGCGAGTCGCGACAGTCGGGAAATCGATGGTGGGCACGCCGTATAAGAACTACACGCTCGAAATCGATGATCGCATCGAAGCGCCCTCGGTGAACTTCCAGGGCCTGGATTGCTGGACGTTCTTCGAGACTTCGCTGGCCTTCGCGCGGATGCTGGACGATACGTCGGGCAGTTGGACGCCGGAACGATTGCTGCATTACATCGAGATCGATCGCTACCGCGGGGGCGAGTGCACGGGCGAATATCTGTCGCGTTTGCATTACCTCGAAGACTGGCTCGCGGACAATGATCGCCGCGGACTAGTCGACGACCTCACGCGCAGTCTCGGCGGCCTGAGGGTCCCGCATGCCGCTCGCGAGATGACGGTAGGATGGCGAAATTATCGTTATCTCGCTTCCAATCGCGCGCTTCTCGCTCCCCTTCGTCGCATGGAAGAACGAGTCTCCAGCCACTCACTTTACCAGATCCCGAAAAGCCGGGTCGCCGCGATCGAGCCGAAACTTCGCAGCGGCGACATCATCGGAATCGTGTCGCGCGACGGCCGGCTCTTCGGAACGTCGCACGTTGGTCTGGCCTATCGTTCCAACGACGGAGTGCTGCATTTCATGCACGCCTCCGCACCGCGGAATTACGGCAGAGTGGTGATCGACTCGCGCCTCTCGAGCTATCTCCAGCGCTTTGGCAGCCACACCGGCATTCTGGTCGCGCGGCCGACGCGGTAGCTTTCGTTAGGCCGCTTTCTCCGTCTCCAGTTCGATCAGGAAGGAAGCTCCTTTTCCGGTGCCCGCACTGAACGCCTGGATTCTTCCCCGATGCATCTCAACTACCGCTTTGCTGATCGCAAGACCGAGGCCCAGGCCTTCGCGGCGGGCGCCGACCTGTTCGAAAGCATCGAAGATTGTGTCGAGATACTGCGGCTCGATGCCAATCCCGGTGTCGCTAATTCGAATGCTGAGCTGCGCGGGCGAGGGATTGAAAGTGCAGACTGAGATAATCCCGTGCTCCCTGGTAAATTTTGAGGCATTTCTGAGCACGTTCCAGAAGACCTGTTGAAGCCGTGGCGGGTCGACCCTGAGAATCGGATTTTTCGCGTCGAGGTGAAGATCGAGCGTCAGCTTGCGAGAGTCGATTTCGCTGCGGGTGATGTCGATTGCGTGTCGCAACAGCTGGTGTGCATCCGCTTTGCGCAAATGGAGTTCCAGTTTGCCGCGCGCGATGCGAGTGAGATCGAGCAGATCATCAATCAGGCGAGCCTCCAGTTCAATGTTCCGGCAAATCATTTCGAGACCCTCTTCAATCTCCGGCGCAAGGCCGGGCTGATGCAGTGTGTCGCCAGCCCAGATCAACACCGGCGTGAGAGGCGTGCGGAGTTCGTGGCTAAGGGTGGCGAGGAAGCGGTCTTTAGCGGCGTTAGCAGCTTCTGCCGCCTCTTTCTGCGCCTGTAGTTCCTGCTCGACTTTCCGGCGCTGAATGAAGAGCCCAATCTGACTGCCGAGCGCCTCCACCATCTGGAGCAAATCTTCATCCGGATCGGCAATGGAAGGACTGAAAAGTTCCAAGACTCCGTTGACGGTTCCGTCCGCGGAAAGCGGGAAGGCAAAGGCGCCGCGCAGATTTGCCGAGCCGGCCGCAGCGCTGCGGACGAAATGTGGGTCGTCGCGAACATCACGAACCCAGATCGGCTTGCGCGAAGTGGCCACCTGGCCAGGCAAGCCGCGGGCCCCAGCAAGCCTGGTTGCGCGGCTCACGATGGAGAACGCTTCCAGCTCCGTCCCCTCTTCCTCCCAGGTCACGGCGCATTCGAGTCTGTCCTCCGCGTCATCGCGCAGCCAAATTGCGCCGCAAGTCCAGCTTCCACTCGCGGCAATCGCCTGGATGATCTGCGGCCCAGCTGCAAAGAGTGTTTCCGATCCGGCGAGGAGACTGGAGACGCCATACTGCGCTGCGCGGCGGCGTTCGCTTCGGACGCGCTCAGTAATGTCCCGTAGGTAAGCCGTGAAAGCCGGCTCTTCCGCAATCCGGAACGCGGTGATCGCGAGTTCCACTAAGATCTCAGTCCCGTCGGCCCGCACGGCGTCGATTTCGATCCGCCTTCCAAGCATTGGGCCCTCTCCCGTCCGCAGGTAATGTTCGAGACCCTGCCGATGCCGGTCGCGCAATGGCGGTGGAATGATTAGCTCTGCCAGCTTCTGGCCGACTGCCTGCTGGCGGGAGTAGCCAAAAACGCGCTCGGCCGCGGGATTGAATTCACGCACCAAGCCCTCCGCATCCATCGTGATGATACAATCAAGCGCGGAGTCGAGGATGGCGCGGTTCAGGCCTTGGAGCCACTCCGTGGGAGTGACGCCTTCCCGCCTGCCATGTTGCTCAG
>JACDBM010000059.1 GCA_013694945.1 Chthoniobacterales bacterium | reverse complement strand
TTCTCGGCGTCGCCTACATGTTTGTGCAAATCGGAGCCATTTATCGCGTTTCGCAGCTAATCGCTCATCCGCTGCTTGCGGCCGCGCTCGTGCTCTCAGCGATGTTGATTGCGTCTGGCGCTGGTGCTGCCGTGCTGACAAGAAATACCAACGCCTGGGCGGCGCATTCGTTTGCTCTCCTTGGCATTTCTCTCGCGCTGACGACTCTGTTGTTCCCAGTTTTGCTTCAGGTTTTTTATCCCGAACCAACGTGGGCGCGCGGAGTTGTCTCCGTAGCGTGGATCGCGTTACCTGCGTTCTTCATGGGCTTCCCTTTTCCATATTCACTGAGCCGCCTTGGGAACCCAAATGAAGTACCGTGGGCGCTCGCGATGAATGGCTTTGGATCGGTGCTCGGTAGCGTGGGCGCCACGCTGGTCGCGGTGCACTTTGGTTTCTTCGCACTCGGGGTGAGCGCGGTCGGTCTTTACGTCGCCGTTTGGTTGTGTTCGGTGCAGGCGTTCAGTGCCAGTCGCGCTACTCACAGCGACTGAGCGCCGTCGCTCCAAGCAAGAAGAAGAGACATCAACAGCAAACTGCCCTCATGCTCGTGCGCGCGGATTGCAACTAGCGGAAGGCAGCGCTCCAGCGGAGCTTCAGCTCCTGACATGCAAAGTGGATCCATACGTCTCTTCCGAATCGCGGGGATACAGGTCTTCCTTCACTTTTCATGGTTCATCGTCGGCGCGTATGAGATCGCAGTTCTGAGCGGCCGTTATAGCTCAGCGGTTTGGGCGCTCTATGAGTATCTAGCGCTCTTTGGCCTCGTTTTGATGCACGAATTCGGACACGCTCTGGCCTGCCGGCAGGTCGGCGGAAAGGCGGAAGAGATCGTGCTCTGGCCACTTGGCGGCATCGCGTTCGTCAGTCCGCCACCGCGCCCAGGTGCCATGCTTTGGAGCATTACGGCAGGGCCGCTGGTGAATGTCGCGCTCGCGCCTCTGCTGGAGTTTGCGCTCATCGCTGCCCGGCAGCACTGGCGCTACGAAGCTCCGGATGCTTTCACCTTGGTTTACTGGATTCGCACCATCAACCTCGTGCTGCTCGTCTTTAATTTGATCCCGGTTTATCCGCTCGATGGTGGCCAGATTTTGCGCGCCTTGCTCTGGTTTCCGCTCGGGCGGATTCGCAGCCTGCAGATTGCGAGCGCTTTGGGCGTCGCTGGTGGCGTGGCCCTGGGTGCGTACGCTTACTACGCCAGCTCGATTTGGATCGGCATCATGGCGTTTTTCCTTATCAGCCGCGCGGTGGCTGGATGGCAGCAGGCAGGCGCTCTGGCCGTGCAGGAAAGCGAAGCCCGGCGATTGCGGCAGGAAATGCGGGAGCGGCCGGTGCTTTAGCCACGGGGTTCGGGATTGGATGCCCAACTTGTGATTTGCTTCGCAAGCCGCTGCTGAAATTCGGCGCGGAACTCGATCTCGTCCGCCGCTTTTTCCACGGCTTTGGCGGCAGCGGGCGTGAGGTTCGCTTTCGCATAGGCCTGTAGCTCCGCGATGCGCGCGGGTTCGGAGAAGAACGTGAACAGGCTCGGAGCGTAACTGTTCACCGCCAGGGCGTCTGCTTTGGCCAGCAGCAGCTTCATGTTCTTCTTCGCAAACTCCCACGCGATCTCGGGATGTTCGCCGTTGCGCGCGATGGCTAGCACGATATTCACCGCCCGGCTGGTCGGCAGCTCACTCGTTAGGGCAATTTGCAGGGTTTGCTTCATCAGCGTCGGGTCCACACTGGCCGCGAGCGCTCTGTAATGACTCTGTTTCTCTTCGATGCTGATCGTCTTGAGGCCCAGCTCGTGCAGCTTCTTCCAAGTCGCAGCATCGGCGTATCGACCGACCACGCGGAGGACTGCGGCGCGCAGATCGGGATTGAGCGAGTCCGGTCGCTCGAGGAACGTCTGGAAGCGCTCCCGGCAACCAGCGATGACTTGCTCGTCGTTCAAATCGCCCAGCACCTCGATCAAACTCCCGCGCAAGATTGCGATGCGATTCGACTCGCCCTTTTCCGCTTCCCATCCTATTGCATCGAAGCTTGGCCGGAGAATGGAGCGCGCATATTGCTGAAATTTCGGGCGCTTAGGATCGTTCGCCATCAGACCATTTATGATTTCGAAGGCAGTCCTGATTTGTTGGCGCTCCGCCAGCTCAGTCCGGGTGGGCAGCTTCTCCACCAGCTCGAGGTAGCGCGAAAGCGGTGCACGATCCGCCTGCACCAGTGCCCACGCGTCGCCGAGAAGGTTGACGCGATCGGCTATGCTCATCGTCGGCAACTCGGCCAGGAGGAGCTTCCAGGAAGCGTCGTCGTATTCGACGCGATAATTGCCCGCGCCTTCGACGTTAAACTTCACCGCTGCAACCACCGGGATATCTGTGAGCTCCATCGTTTTGGAACCCATGAGCACGCTGACCGGTTTACCGGAACCCGCGACGAAATAGGTGAGGGGAATATTCCATTCCAGTTCCGGCGCATTGGGGTAGTTCACCGTAAAGCGCTCCTGCGTGAGCGCGATCTTGCCGCTGGAATCGCGCGCGACCTTCACGACCGGGAAGCCCGGCTGCTCCGTCCAGTTCGCAGCAATCTCCGCCACTGGTTTGCCCGAGGCTTCGCCGAGGGCGTTCCAAAGATCAGCCGTGGTTGTGTTCGAAAACTTGTGGCGTGCTGTGTATTTGCGAATGCCGTCACGGAAAACCTCTTCTCCAAGGAAGCTTTCGAGCATGCGAATGAACGATTGCCCTTTCTTGTAAGTGATTTCATCGAACGCGCTGTTTGCCTCTGCCTCTGTCGCGACTGGTTGCTGAATGGGGTGCGTCGTGGAACGCGCGTCGCTCTCCATTGCCGCTTCCTTGGGGCTGCCGATGCGGCGGGTGGGATCTCGCGGCACATCGCGCGCGAGCCACACTTCCCAGTCAGGATTGAACTTCGCGCTGCACTTGCTGCCCATCCATGAGGCGAATCCTTCGTTCAGCCAGAGATTGTCCCACCACGCCATCGTCACGAGGTCGCCGAACCATTGGTGCGCGGCTTCGTGCGCGATCACCTGGTAGATGCCCTGCTTCGTCTCGGAGGAAGATTTTTCCGGATCGAAAAGGAGCCCGGTCTCGAAGTAAGTAATGCCGCCCCAGTTCTCCATCGCGCCGCCGAAACCGCCCGGAACTGCGATGTTGTCCAATTTCGGCAGCGGATAAGGCGTTCCGAAGTAATCATTGTAGTACTCGACAATTTGCGCCGAGCTATCGAGCGCGTAGCTGCCCATTCCGGCCTTGCCTGCCGTCGCGACCACGCGGTGCAAGACGCCGCCGCTTTTTTTCTCGACCGCGTCCAGCTCGCCGGCGCAAAGCACATTCAGGTAAGACGCCATCGAGGGCGACATCCCGAACGCGACTTCTTTGCCGCCGGCGATTTTTGTTTCCTTTTCGATCGGCATGTTTGAAACGGCGCTCCAGTTCTCCGGAACGACTGCGGTCAGTTGAAACCGGGCGCGAAAGCTCGGCTCATCCCAGCAGGGGAAAAGGCGGCGCGCGTCGGTCGCTTCAAACTGCGTCCCGAGCATGTCTTTTTTCGCCCCGGTGCCATGCTCCTGATAGGGCGCGTGGTAGAGCCCCTGGCCTTGTGTGTTGATTTTCCCGGAAAAGTTTAGCGCCAGCGTATGCGTGCCTGGGGTGAGCTCCGCCGCGAGGGCGACGGTCAACGTTTCCGCTTTCGGATCGAGCTTGATCGCGGATTTAGGGACTGGCTTGTCATTCACGGAAGCCGAGGCGACGTCGATTTCGAGCGCGTTCAGCACCAGTTCGCGCACTGGTTTGCGAACTTTGAGCTTGATTGTCTCCGAGCCGGTGAACGTCAGCTTCTGCACATCTGGGACGATTCGAACCGCATACTCTTCCGGCACCACACTCTTCGGAAGTTTTCCGGGTGTAGTCTCAAAGTCGAACGGCTTCTCAGCCGAAGCGGTAACACTGAAGAAACCAATCACGAAGAAAAGAGCGCGAACTCGCATTCTCACACTAGACGCCGCGGGAAAAGCTTTTCCAGCACAGGATGCGTGGCTCTGCTGCGCGGCTCGCCTGGCAAACGTTTGGAGACGGATTGCCGTACGAGGACAGGAAGCGAAAGGAGGGGGCGGGCACGACCGTCCGCCGCAGAAAGACGAAAACTTGCGCTACTCGACGACCAACAGGAGCACCAACAAGCCGTCCCCGACCTGCGGGCCCTTGATCACGAGCGGGCTGCTCTTGCTTAGTTTCGCATCGGTCTCAAGGAGAAGCTTCTCCTGCTGGAAGAGCTGCAAGTTCAGCAGATAAGAGCTTTTCGCTGCTGCTTTGGAAGCAACGTGGAGCGAGAAATATTTGCTCGCCGCGAGCCAGTCTTCCTCACCGTTTTTCAGCGTCTGCCGTGATTGGCCTATGACCTGAAACTGATTGTAGCCAAAGAGCTGCTTCAACGTCCCCTCGAGCCGATTCAGCTCAGCGGGAATCGGCGTCGGCTCCGGCACGTTATTCGCCATAACCAAGCCGCTCCAGACGGTTTCCATTCCCTGCGCCAGAGTCGAGCTAATGAAGCTCAACATCACCGCGGCGGTGAAAACCAGAAGGCGCGCACGCATCAAGCCTTACTTTGCAGCGTATTCTGACGGGAGAGTTTGTAGTCCCTCGACCCAGAGCACGGTGACCTTATCTTCCTTCGTCTCGAACATGGAGATCGTCGCATTCGGGCTGACCGCCGGGTCCACGCGAGCGTTGATGATCTGAGTGAGATAAGTGGATTGGCCGCCATTCGGCGTCGGGCGCATGATGAAAAACGTGCAGACCGCGAAGACCGCAAGCGAGGTCGCACCAGTCCAGAGCAGCCGGCGAATCGTCCACCAGCTCTCGGGTGCACTCGTTTTCACACTTTCAACAGGAGCCGTTTGGACGGAGTCGCTCTCGATCTGCTGCCGAAGCTGATGATGGAAGAACTCCTGATTCGCCATTGCATGCTCGCCGAGCTGCTCTTTCAGAAAGACTCGAAGCTTTTGCGCGTCCCCTTTCTCCAGTTCCGCGGCACCCTTGTCCGGTAGTGACGCTTCGAACTCGACGAGTTCCTTGCCAGTCAGCTTTCCGTCCAGCCAGGCGGTCCAGTTTTCCTCAAACGTTTTCATAAAGGTCTCTCAGCATGTTCTGCAGTTTCTTGCGCGCGTAAAACAGGCGCGACATCACCGTCCCGATCGAGCAGCCGAGAGCTTCCGCGATCTCGTGGTATTGCATGTCCTCGATTTCTTTCATTAAAATCACTGCGCGATGTTCCGGCGAAAGCTGCGCGATCGCCGCATCAATCCGGCCGCGGATCTCGCCATGCTGCATCCGCTCGTGCGGGAGTGCGTCGGCCTTCGGGAGCGTCCGCGAAGCAGGATCAATTTCCTTCAACTGAACCGCGTCATCGAATTCTGCGCCGGTGCCTTTCACCTGTTTTTTGCGCAGCGAATCGATCGTCACGTTCATCACAATGCGATAAATCCAAGTATAGAAGCTCGATTGTCCGCGAAAGCGGCCGATCGATTTCCATGCCTTCAGGAAACTATCCTGGGCGAGATCCCAGGCGTCCTGCTCGCTATGGACCATGTTGTAAATCATTCCGAATACTCTTGTTCGGTAACGACCTACCAGCTGATCGAATGCCTCCGTCTCACCCGCCTGGCAAAGTTTAACCAGCTCGACGTCCGATACTTCGGCCTCAGCCGGGGTCGCTTCCGTGTGCATCATCTGACGGGAGTGACGGTTAATTCATTCAACGGCGAAGCCTTAAAGGCTGCCGAAGCGTCTGAGCCATTCGCCACGATACTCTCCCATGAGAGTGATGATGCCGTCCCGCACCTGAAAGAGACGTTGCATCAAGACCGCATGCTGACGCGCTGAGATGAGCTGCTCTGAAAGCAACTGAGCGGCCGCTTCCATCGAGACAGTGATAGCCTTAAGCGCGCGCTTGAGATAAGCGATCGTCATCCCGAGTTCGTCCACGTCATCGTCACTCAAGGCGGCGGCAAGCTTGGCGCTGGCGAGGGCGGAGTGCGTGGCTAATTTGACTGCGGCGGGTTCGTTCTGGAGCGAGGGGCTCTCGTCGAAAAGCTGGTCAATCCACACCGTCAAAGCGAAAGCTGCCCGATAAAGGCTATTGTCTTCGAACCCTTCTGACGCGGAGCCAATCTTCTCCGCTTCGGCCGGTGCGTGGTCTTCGTCGGAGCCGGATTCTTCTGCCAACAGGGCGTCTACTTCATCACTCCAATCGTCGCCTTCCAGGAGCTGCGACCAACCCATCTCGCGGGCGATGATCTGGTCGCGTTGCGGATGATCGAGATACTTCTCGAGCAACTCCATGTACTTCTCCGTTTTGTGGTCCTGCTGCTGGAGGAAGCGCTCCCACTCATACTCATCCCACGCTCGGTCGGGCTCCTGGTCGTAGCCGGGCATGGTTTCCTTTATTCCAGCTTCTATGGGCGCGCAAAAGAGTTTTGTGCATCGCA
>JACDBM010000056.1 GCA_013694945.1 Chthoniobacterales bacterium | reverse complement strand
CGTGTTTCGCACCCGCTCGTCCGTCGCGGGGAGAAACCCGACGAGCGGTATCATGAGCAAACTGGCGTCCAGTTCCTCCGATCCGTAAAACTGCGTAAAGGCTTTCTTCTGCCCATCGTAACCACGGACGCAGACCTGCTCGTGAATTCGATCGCGCAGACCGCGCCAGCGCTCGACGTGTTCGTCCGCCGCGCAGCTGCAATGCTCCACCAGTTTGGCGGCGCGATCGAACGCCACCCAAGCCATGATCTTTGAATGCGTGAAATGCCTCGGTTCGCCACGCACTTCCCAGATGCCCTGATCCGGAGCCTGCCATCTCGTTTCGAGGAACTGGACCAGCGCGACGAGCAGCCGCCAGTCGGCTTCGCTCGATGGAATGCCCGCACGGTCGGCGCGGTACATCGAGTCGAGCACCTCGCCATAAACATCGAGCTGAAATTGATCGGAAGCTGCATTCCCGACTCGGACGGGTTTCGAGTTCTCATACCCGGCCAGCCACGGAAGCTCGAACTCGGTGAGCCGCCGCTCCCCGCAGACGCCATACATGATCTGCATCTGCGCGGGGCTGCCGGCGACGGCGCGGAGCAGCCATTCGCGCCAGGCGCGGGCTTCCTCGATAAATCCCGCATCCATCAGGCTGACGAGCGTGAAGGTGGCGTCGCGTATCCAGCAGTAGCGATAATCCCAGTTCCGCACCCCGCCGATTTCCTCGGGCAACGAAGTGGTTGCGGCAGCCACGATGCCGCCGGTCGGCGCGTAGGTCAGCCCTTTCAGGGTGACGAGCGAACGCACGACCGCCTCTCGCCAAGGCCCCTGCGGCTGGCATGTCTTCGCCCATTCCTTCCAGTATGATTCCGTTTCCAGGAGGGCGTGCTCGGGATTCGGTGCCCGCGGTGGTTCTTCGTGAGAGGCGAACCACGTCAGCACGAACGGGACGCGATCTCCCTCGGCCACCGTGAACTCCGCCACCGTCATCAGATCTTCGCCATGCGTTTCCACCTGCGTCCGCAAAATCAGCGCATCCGGTCCGGCAACAGCCTCCAGGTCGCCATGGCGTTCCCGCACCCACGGAACCACCTGCCCGTAGTCGAAGCGAATCGTGAGTTCCATTCGGATCGCGACCTTGCCGCGCACGCCTTCGACGATCCGGATAATGTCGGGAGCAAGACCACGCGGCGGCATGAAATCGATCAGCCGCACCGTCCCGTTCATTGTCTCTATTTCTGTCTCCAGGATTAACGTCTCGCCCCGGTAGCAGCGACGGGTGCCCGTGATTTTCTGGTTAGGCGCAAAGCGCCAGCGGCCGTTCCGGCCATTTCCGAGGAGAGCCGCGAAGCAGGCGCCGGAATCGAAACGGGGAAAGCAAAGCCAGTCGACGCAGCCATCACGACTGACGAGTGCGCACGTCTGGGTGTCGCTCAG
The DNA here is from genome assembly GCA_013694945.1 of Chthoniobacterales bacterium. Lineage (GTDB taxonomy): Bacteria > Verrucomicrobiota > Verrucomicrobiia > Chthoniobacterales > UBA10450 > JACCTI01. The sequence goes on along the minus strand of JACDBM010000056.1, from coordinate 1,144 downwards.
GAACGCGTAATCCTCGATCTTGGTCATGCACTCCTGCTCCTGCTCGTGATCTTACTCTAAATCCTGGACGTGAAAGAGAGAGAGGAGCAGGAGCAAGATTAAGAGCAGGAGTTTGGGCCCGCCAGGTTCGCAATGCCTTCACTCGTTAGGCGGTAGACCGTCCAATCGTCCATCGGTTTTGCTCCAAGCTTGTTATAAAATTGAATCGCCGGTTCGTTCCAATTGAGCACCGCCCACTCCATCCGGCCGCAACCGCGATCCTGCGCAAGCTGCGCCAGGCGCTGAAGCAACGCCCGCCCATATCCGTGGCCGCGAACCTGGGGGCGAACGAAAAGATCTTCGAGATACAGCCCCGGCCGGCCGAGCCAGGTCGAGAAGTTGAAGAAATAAACCGCGAACCCAATCGGCTCCTCATTCGCGAATGCCAGCAAGACCTCCGCAGCGGGGTTCGCGCCGTAAAGAACCTCCCGGAGTTGATCCTCCGTCGCGACGGCATCCCTCGGCGCGCGCTCATAGTCTGCGAGCTCTCGAATCAGCCGCAAGATGAGCGGGACATCCGCGTCACTCCCGGATCGGATGGAAAAATTCTCGTTCATTAGCTTCTCCTTTCCGCGACATTCGCTGATTCCGCAGTCTGCGCCAGAGGGATCGCGCCTTGACAAAATGTCACGAGGACATGAATCGACTAAGAGGATGCGGGCGAGCATCTCCGGCATCCGAGCTGCAAAATGAAAATGACATTTCCGAACCAACGCCACCTTCGCCTCACTGCGGCGCAGCTCCTCGGCTGCGTTTTGCTTGCCTCCTCCGGCATTGCTCAGCCTCCGCCTGCCGGCGTGGAGGAACCGAGGATCGCCAAAGGCGCCGAGGTTGTTGATTACAAGAAGCTGCTCCCACTCTTGCCGGAACCTCCTGCGCAGTGGAAGGCAGAAGAGCCTGAGGGCACGACGGAAGAGATGGATGAAGCGCAGCTCTCAAATGTGCATCGCGATTATCAGAAGGGCGATGACGATGATGCTCCGACGACTTCCATCAGCATCCTCGATTCCGCCGCGAACCCCGAATACGTGGAATCTACCAAGGCGGCCTGGAACTTCACCGAGAACACGAGCGAGGGTTATACCAAGCCGGTTACGATCGACGA
>JACDBM010000034.1 GCA_013694945.1 Chthoniobacterales bacterium | reverse complement strand
GCGGAGCGGAGAGAGGGAAATCGACCGTCTGGTCCTTCGCGTGCGAGTAGACGTGGAGGACGCGCGCCGGTTGCTGAAACGGAAGACCACGCAGGAAGAGGTCGTTAATCAGGCTAAAGATTGCGGTGTTCAACCCGATGCCAAGCGCGAGCGTAAGCACGGCGAGCGCGGTGAAACCTGGCGTCTTGCGCATCTGGCGCAGAGCGAAACGAAAATCAGTTATCATATGAGATCCTCCTAGGCGGGCGCAGACGCGCCGGTTTTGACCTGCAAGAGTGAGATGCAGTTGGTGGCGAAGACAGATTCAATTTTCTGCCGCGATACACGCACACGAGTACAAGACGCCGCCGAAGTGCGGTTCTGTCTGGCGGAGTTATAAGTGGTCGAGATTCCTGCATCTCCGCCCGTTCGCCGGAGTTCACAGGCTCTTTATGAACTTCCGAACAGCATCGTGACTTCCCAAAGTCAGAAAGTGCAGAACACCGGGCTCTGCTCGAAAGATCAGCCGGATCGCAAGCCCGCACGAGATTCGAAGTAGTTGCTTCGCAAGGACGAATGCTCGCTCCAGAATGCAGGTGCGGTTTGCCGAAACTTTCGCGAACCGCTTCGATAGTGTCGCCGATATCGCGGCGAGTAGCTTTATGAAGACCGCGGACGCATTCGAGGAAGCCCGTTGAGAGCTCAATCTGTTGATCACCGTGCAGAATGCCAGTGTTCTCGCCTTTGGCGGCGCGCTTTGGCAATGAGAGATTGGCTCGGGCTTTGGGTGGGAGAAAGTTTCGTCACGAGCCGGTGTTAAGACGCCAGGGAGAGCAGAAGAAGTGTGGAGCCGTCCGCATCGCAGCACGAAGGCCCGCTCCCACATTCCCAGGGGATCACAGCCACTTCTTCACCTCTGGCCAGAGGTCCCGGAGCGGGACTTTCAGATCGCGGCAGAGGTAGATGTGAGCGCGTTGCTCCCATGGCATTGCCCATGGGCTGGAGTCGACCACGCCGAGATCTTCGACGGTGCGGAATTGCTCCGGCTCGTCTCCATCCGGCCAGTCGAGGATTAACAAGAGCTCGCCGGTATACTGGCGCGGCCCCCAGAGATAATAATTCTGATGACCGCAGAGGGCGGGCGGCAGTCCGTACTTCGGGCCGAAGAAATCGATGGCACCGGCCTGGCCATAGTTTTGGCAGAAGATGCCGACACGCTTCTGGTCTTCAGGCGAGAGAGTGGCGTAGGCACGGGCGACGGAGCGGACCATTTCTTCCCAGCCGAATTGATCCGCGAACAGCTGCGGCAGAGTAGCGGTATGCGACGTCTCGGTGCGCGGTGGTTCAAAATGAATGGCGCGCATGTAGGCGAGCAATTTCTCCGGCGGGAGAATCGGAAGAATGGTCGGGGCAAGAAGCGCGGCCAATGCGATCATCGCGGTGACGAGCGCGGGCTTCAGCCATTGCAGCCGCAGAGCGAAGAAGCGTTCTACGGCAACGCCGCCGGCCGCGAAGAGCATCGGGTAAATGGGCGCGAGGTAGTAATGCTTGCCATGCATAATGATGAACTCGGCGAGCGTGACGAGATACGCGATGCCCAGGAGGCGATAGCGGCTGCCATTGCGCGCGGTGAGCAGCCAAACGAGGCCGCCGAACCAGAGCGGCAGCGTGGCCGGATTCATGATGAGGATTTGCTGCGCGATGAATTGCAGCGGACCGAGGACGACGTTTTTGCCGCTACGCTCGACGTTGCGGAGGAGTTCGAGCGTGGGCCAGTCGTGCCGCAGTTGCCAGAGAACGTTCGGGAGCGCGATCGCCAATGCGATGAGGCCGCCGAGCCAGATCCAATGCTGCGCGAGCTCGCGGCGTTCGGCTGTGAGCAGCAAGGCAACGACGATGCCCGCTCCGAAGAAGACGATCGAGTGCTTGTTCAGGAAACCGAAGCCGGCGACGACCCCGAACCAAAGCCACAGGTGCCCGTTTCTGGGGCGGTTGATGGTCGATGCTTGACGGTGGTCGAGGAACTCAGGAGCCGAAGAGCTGCTGATGCTGCGGACGAGCAGGTAGACGCAGCCCATCCAAAAGAGGGGCTCGAAGACATTCATCGAGTAGAAGTTCCCGACGCCGAGGTAAACGAGCGCGCTCATCGACGCGGCGCAGGCGAGCGCGATGGCCCACACGCGTCCGCCGAGCTCTCGCGCAATCGCGCCAGTGAGCGCAACCGTCAGCGCGTGCGCGATCGCGGGAAAGAGACGCAGCGCGAAGAGCGAGTCGCCGAAGAGGAGGATTTGCAGGCGCAGTAGCCAGGCGCAGAGCGGCGACATGTCGACGTAGCCGAAACTGAGATGCCGGCTGCAGGCGATGTAGTAAAGCTCGTCGCGGAAGTAACCGTAGCGGCCGTTCGTG
>JACDBM010000033.1 GCA_013694945.1 Chthoniobacterales bacterium | reverse complement strand
CGCCGAACTTCCGCCCGGCTGACCTTCACTTTGGTGTGAAATGACGCCGAACCAGCTTCGCGCAAGAGCGCGAGGGTGCGGGCCCCGATCAGCGCCGGCAGCACAGTGGCCAGGCGAACGCGCCAGGGGCGAATCGCACAGGAATACTCGATTCCAGTCGCGAGTCGGCGTTCCGCTCGTTCCCGCCACGCGCCCAGGATGGGCGTGGCCCGAGCCGGTTCCGATCCCAGATCCTGCCAGCTCAGGCCTAGCGAATGCAGTTCCTCTGCGGGAAGATAACAGCGGCCCGCGCGCAGATCAGTTCCGGCATCCCGTAGGATGTTCACGAGCTGCAATCCTTTCCCATACTCAACGCCTAACGAAATCATTTCCGCCTGCGATTCGTGGGTGAACCTGGGCAAACGCCGGAAGCAGACTTTTGTCCAGAACTCCCCGACTGAGCCCGCGACCAGGTAAGTGTATCGATCGAGATCGCTCGCCGTTTGCAAAGCGGCACCCTGCGTCGCGCCAAAGCGCTGCACGTCCAGTGTCTGACCTTCGTTAATGCTGGCGAGCACGCTTCGGATCTCTGCCTGTTCGCCGCCGCTCATTGAGTTCAGCCAGCGAAGGCACTGCGGAATCGCTTCCATCAAGGCGCGCTCGGCATGATCTTTCTGGAGAAACGCGAAATCACGAATCGATCCCACAGAGCCGGGTTGCTGAATAAGGGCTGAGAGTTTTTCCAGCTCGCGCAGGCGAAGATCCGGATCGATCTCCGCGGTGTCGGCAATCGTATCCGTTGCGCGGGCGAGCAGGTAAGCGAGGGCGACCGGGTCGCGCACTTTGGCGGGCAGCAGGCGAATCGAAAGATAAAAGGAACGCGAGACAGAGCGCAAAAGTGCGCCACGTAACTCTCGGACTGAACTCTGCTCCGTCATGGGCGAAGAACCCTGACCTCGATGCGAGCGAGATCCCCGTTGCCGAGGCCCATTTGTCCAGCCATCGCGACGTGCGCGGCGCGCGCGCCGATCTTCGGTAGCTTGGCCTCGGCACGCAACTGCTCGATGCGCCTGAGCGCAAGCGCATCGATCGCCACAGGATCTTTGCTCGCCAGCAATGTCGCTTCGTGTACCGCGTAACTCGGATGCGACTCTGGTCCGCCGGCGTACGCGGCGACCAAGCCATCCATGATGTTCAATACCACCTTGCTGCGAATGACCGGGTCCGCGTAGATCTCGGCCATGCCAAACGCGCCCAGCGTCTCGTATTGCGTGAAGCGCCGCCAGTTATCAATGTTCGGCAGAGTGACGTTGTAAAGACAACCGGCCAGGCCGGCGGCGGTGTGGTCGCTCATTACAGGCACGTTGATGATCCGGGTGACTTGGGAGCTCACCAGTCTGGCGAAATGACTCAGATTGCTGATGTTTTCTCGCTCGGAATTCAGCGGGCTTTCTCCGCGGCGGGGAATGTAAGCCAGGTCACCCCAGATGAGCTTGCCCATCACTGGCGCGCTGAAGGTCGCCTTCGCATCGTAGCCGTCACGCGGCTCGATTGAGAGTAGTTGATAGCCCTCGGCACGGCGCCGAAAGCCCGCTTCTTCGATTCCACCAAGTTGCCGATCCCAGACAATAATGCTCCGGCGCGGGATTCCCGCCGCCGCCAGTCCATCGACGATCGCCTCCACCACATCGCGGTGAGTGGTAAACAATTCACCGCCTGCGGCTGAAATTTTGATGCCCACTTTGTCCTCCGGAGAAACAAGAGTCCGCCACGCCTGCGCGATATTCGGCTGGCCGGTGACGCCAAGGAGGAGTTGGTTCACCATGCCGTGCACGATTGGCGGGTTGGTCCGGTATTGTGCGATCGCAGCCGGATTTTTCACCGAATAGACGATCGAAGGAGTGGCCGTTGCCTGCGCGCTCTGCGCAAGACTTCGGGTGGCGATGGAGAAAAAAAGCAGCGCTAAAAGTCGGAAGAACAAGATATTGGGCTAGTGGCAACGACAGGAGAAGCAGCCGGGAACGTTCCGCGTCCCGCGTCCAAGGTTCAACGCCCGACTTTGAACGCGACTGTTCGACACCTCTACGTCCACATTCCTTTCTGCGCCCGCATCTGCCCCTACTGCGCATTCTACAAGGAGCGCGCGGATCCTGCACAAACGCAACGGTTTTGCGAGGCACTCCTCAGCGAGCTGGAGATGTTGAGCGAGCGTTGCCGTCTGGAGTTCGAAACCATTTTCTTCGGCGGAGGCACCCCGACCGCGCTTTCGACCGCGCAGCTCGACTTTCTCTGTGCAGGATTGGGCGAACGGACCGATCTTTCGCGAGTCGCTGAGTGGACGATCGAGGCTAATCCTGGCAGCGTCTCGCGCCGCAAAGCGGCGCTGCTGAAGAGCGCCGGCGTCACGCGCGTAAGCCTCGGCGTGCAATCCTGGGATGACGCGCTCCTCACGGTGCTCGGTCGCGAGCACAATTCCGCGCAAGCCGAAGCGTCTTTTTATCTTCTGCGAGAGGTGGGCCTGGAGAACATCAGCATTGATCTAATGTTTGGATTGCCCGGCCAATCGCTGGCGCAATGGGAGGAGACGCTGCAACGAACGGTCTCGCTGGCCCCGGATCACGTCTCTGCCTATTGCCTCACGTACGAAGAGGACACCGATTTTTTCCTCCGCCAGCGCAACGGCGAATACCGGGTTGATGTGGAGACGGACGCCGCGTTTTTCGAGACGGCGATGCGCGTCCTCGAAGCCGCCGAATATGCGCAATACGAGGTCTCGAACTACGCGCGTCCCGGAAAGGAATCGATTCATAACCGCGCCTACTGGGCGGGTAAAGATTACCTGGGCATCGGCCCGAGTGCGTTCTCGACGGTCGCCGCGGAGCGTTGGCAGAACGTTTGCGATTACCGGAGCTACAGCGACCGAGTTCTCGCCAGCAGCTCACCCGTGGCCTCGGTCGAAAAGCTCACTCCTGCGACAAAGCGCGCCGAGCAGATCGCGCTGGGACTGCGCACTCGCTGGGGAATTCCCACGGAGTGGCTGCGAGAACAGAGCCAGCGCGACGAATTTGTCGAGCTTGGTTTGCTGCGCGAAGAGGAGAGTCGATTCGTTCTAACGCCCAGAGGAAAGCTGCTTGCCGATTCCGTGGCCGAAGCCTTTATCTAACTTGCAACGGGCGCGCGTAACAAGAGGAGCGCTGCCATTCCTGAAGACGGAAAGCGCAATCGCCCTCAGTACTTCAAAAACGAAATGACCGGCGTGGGCTCCAGTTTTTCGCGTCCGTGCAGAAACTCGAGCTCAATCAGAAATTGCGCTTCCACCAGGACGCCGCCGATGGCGGTGATCAGCGTGATGGCGGAAGCAGAAGTTCCGCCCGTCGCGAGCAGGTCATCGATCAGCACAATGCGTTCGCCCGGCTCGAGGCAATCAACATGCATTTCAATTTCGGCTTCGCCGTATTCGAGGGCGTAGGCTGCACGTTGCGTTTTGTAGGGCAGTTTCCCTTTTTTCCGGATCGGAATCAGACCGACCCCCAGCGCGTAGGCCACCGCGGATCCGAAAAGAAAACCGCGCGCGTCGATGCACACGATTTTATCGATCTCCTGAGTCCGGCAACGCTCCAGAAACAGATCGATTGCCTCGCGGAAAAGGGTCCCATGACCAAGAACCGGGGTGATGTCCTTGAAGACAATTCCCGGCTTTGGAAAATCCAGAACATCACGGATGGCGTTGCGCAATCTTTCGACTGTCTCCGGAGGCATCGCGGGATGCTAGCGACTGGGGCAGAAAGGTCAACGGTCGCGGCGGGTGGGCCTGAGTTTGCCAAGAAAGAGGCGCTCTTTTAGAGTGGCGCCTCGATGGATCGACTGTTCCTCGTCGCCTCAACTCTCTGCTTTTCCTTCGCGGTTCTTCGCACGGCGTTGCTGATTCGCGGCGGAGTCTTCCGGCCAGGACGTTCCAATTTCGTGGCCATCGCGAGCGGGTTTGCGTTGCAGACAGCTTTCCTTTGGGTGCGCGGAAATGCTCTTGGCCGCTGCCCGCTGACCAACCTCTTCGAGGTCTTCATCTTCATGGCCTGGTCGGTCGCCTTAATTTACATGGCCGTGGGGCCCGCGTATCGCCTCTCGCTGATGGGCGCCTTTACGGCTCCGCTTGTTCTGTTGATTCAGGTCTACGCTCTGCTCGCGCCAATCGACCGGCCCAGCCCGGCGAAGATCGTCGTGAATCCCTGGCTGGAATTCCACGCTTCGATGTCCATCGTCGCCTACGGCGCCTTTGCCCTGGCCTGTGTAGCCGGGCTGATGTACCTGCTGCAGGAGCGGCAACTAAAAACTCATCAGCTCCACTCTGTCTTTCATCACCTGCCGCCGCTCACCGACCTTTTTGCTGCGATCACGCGTCTGCTTTGGCTCGGGTTTGGACTCTACACCGCCGGACTGATAAGCGGCTTCTTTACCGGCCAGCCATTGCCCCGGTTGAAGATCGCCTGCGCGATCGCGGTCTGGCTTTTCTACGGTGCATTGCTCCAGGGCCGGCATCTTTTCCGGCTCACGCCCAAGCACGTGGCCGCGCTCTGCGTCGTCGCGTTCAGTGCGGCGGTCTCGGTGCTTTGGGCGATCACCTTCGTTTCGCAAAGGCCTACCTGATGCCGATGAATCTCTTCTGCGTCGGCCTCAGCCATCACACGGCCAATGTCGAGACACGCGAGCGATATGCGCGGACCGATAACGAGGCGCTCTGCGAAACCCTCGGCTGCACCGAGGCGCTCCTGCTCTCCACCTGCAACCGCGTCGAGGTTTATGGCGTCGCCGAAAGGGCGATCGAAAACGCCCGGCTTGCCCAATATCTTACTGTCTCGAATTCCGCTGCGAGTGAAGGTTTGGACGCCTTTTACCGATACGAAAGTGAGGCGTGTGTGCAGCATCTCTTCCGTGTGGCGTGCGGGCTGGATTCCATGGTGGTGGGAGAGACGGAGGTGCTGGGACAAACAAAGCAGGCTTATGAAACGGCCCGCCGCCTGGGAGGTGCGGGACCATTGCTGCATCGGCTTTTCCAAGGTGCATTCCGGGTCGCCAAACAGGTCCGCACTTACACGGACATTACGCGCGGCGCGGTTTCGATTGGTTCCGTCGCGGTCGACCTCGCCGGAAAGATTTTTGGCGAACTGACGCGTCGCAAAGTGCTCGTCCTCGGCGCGGGTGAGACGAGTGAACGCACGGCGCGTGCGCTTATGTCTCGCGGGGTCACGGATCTCAGGGTAACCAATCGCTCGCGCGAGCGCGCGGAGAGGCTGGCTGCTCTGGTGGGCGGCCGCGCCGTGCCTTTTACCGCCTGGGAGAATGAGTGCCGCGAAATCGACATCCTGATCTCCTCCACGGCGGCAGAGGAGCCGCTCCTGACGCGCGAGAAGCTCGCGCCCGTTCTACGCGAACGCTGGGAGCGCCCGCTCTTCATTATCGATATTGCGGTGCCGCGGGACGTGGCGCCGGATGTAAATGAATTGGAAGGCGTTTTTCTCTACGATATCGATTCGCTGCAATCCATTGCCGAGCAATCGCTCGCCTTACGCCGGCAGCAAGTGGCCGCGGGAGAACAGATCATCGCCACGCATGTGGCGGAGTTTGGGAGATGGCTGCGACGCGAGGAAGGTAGTTCCCGCCGCGGAAGCAACGTTGGACCTGCGGTGATCGCCGAGCCCCCGCTGCGGATCTCCGAATCCTAAGGCAATCCGCTTCTAGTGTTGTGGATAAGATAAATGGTGAGCAAAGGATGGCGTGCGCTACCCAGGCCATTCCTCACGCTTCATCTGATCCAGCCCCTTAGGAACGCTCGATGCGTGTCTCTGACAGAATCGTGCTCGGAACACGTGGCAGCGAACTCGCTCGTGCGCAGACGCAACTGGTCGAAAGCGCCCTTCGAAACGCCGCGCCGGATTTGTTGGTAGAGGTAAAAATCATCAGCACGCGTGGCGATGAGAAGAGCGGTCGCGAAGAGCCAGTCGATCAATGGGCGGGACGGAAAGGTTTGTTTACAAGCGCAATTGAGCGCGCGCTGCTTGACGGGAAAATCCACGTTGCGGTGCATAGCGCAAAGGATCTGCCGAGTGATGCGAGGGCAGGGTTGAAGATAGTCACGGCTCTGCCCCGTGCGGCGGTTGAAGACGTGCTAGTGACAAAAGGTGACGCAGGCTTGGAATCGGTAAGGCTGGGAGGAACGGTGGCCACCGGGAGTGTCCGGCGACAGAATCAACTCCGCTGGGTCCGGCCTGATCTGAATGTGCCGGAGCTGCGTGGGAATGTTCCTACGCGGCTGCGCAAATTGAAAGAGAACGCGTGGGACGGTGTTATCCTGGCGCGCGCCGGGCTCGAGCGGCTGGGGTTTGATTGTGCGCGCGGCCAGATTTCCTTCGACGGCGAAACGCTGGGCGTAGCAGTTCTGTCTCGCGCGGAGTTTTTGCCGGCCGGGGGCCAAGGCATCATTGCGCTGCAGGTGCGGGCTGATGATGGCGAGACACGGGCGATGCTCGATAAATTA
>JACDBM010000262.1 GCA_013694945.1 Chthoniobacterales bacterium | reverse complement strand
GCCAGCCGCGTGATGATCTCGTCCTGCATGCCATCGGCAAAATAGGTGTTCGCCTTGTCTTCGCTCAGATTCTCAAAGGGAAGGACGGCGACCGATTTCCTCGCCTGCACGGTATTCGCAGAGGCTGTTGGCGAGACGGCGGCTCCCTGGCTCCGGTAAAGCCGAAAAGTCAACGCACCCGCCGCTAGCACTCCCATGAGCAGGAGGCTCCAGAAGAGCGGCGCTCGTTTCCGCTTCGGTGCAGCCGCGGTCTCTTCGTCCGGTGTGCGCCGCACACCCTCCGGCGTCAGCTCGAATGCCCAGGCCAGCACCAGCGCGACCGGGAAGCCCAGCGCGAGCAACAGCACCACGAGACGCACCGCCCAATTCGGAATGTCGAAAAACGGAAACGTCTGCGTGGCGATCTGAATCAGCAGCCAGGCAATGACCGCGTAGGCAACCGCGACGCGATAGACCTTGCGCCGCTTCAGTTCGGCGAAGAGTTGATTCGCATTCATCGCTTCGTTTCCACCAGCTCCTGGTAGCGCGGATCGCTGCGCAGCGGGTCCCATATCGGGTCCGCCCGAAGCAGCGCGATCGTTAGGCAAGAGTCGCCTGGCTTTTTCAGGAGACCCCGCAGAATGGTAAGCGCGGCTTCCGTCTGGCCGAGCTGGGTCCGAGCTGCGGCAATCGATTTCTCAAGTGCCGGCCCGTAGAACGCATCCGTCTCGATCTGATCCTGCAACTTCGCCGCATGAAGGTCGACAGCGGCTCGATCGCCCAACAACGCTTCGATCACGATCAATGAGTCGAGAAAGCCTTCGCCCTTGTCGCTTTGTTGTCGCAGCATCTCGAGCTCGTCTCTCGCGACGGTCAGATCTCTTGCGGCACCCTCGGCCTCGCCGGTCCATTTTTTCACCAAACCGAGGCGTGCGCGATAAGCCGCCGCGAGATATTTGGACAGTGATTCTGGAGAGGCGAGGAGCGTTTCCAGCGTGCGGGCGGCTTCGCCATACCGGCGCGTGCAAATCCATTGCGTATAACGGACGCCGATCAGTTCCGGTTGGTCTTTGTCGAGTGGGAGACGTTCGATCAATTTTTCCGCCGAAGCGAAATCGCCTTCCGCCTGATAATTTCCGGCCTTCTGCGCCAGCAACAGCGGATTGTCCGGCGTGATTGCGAGCGCACGATCTATGGCCGCTCGCGCTTCCGCGAATCTCCTCAAGCTACGTAACGTGACCGCACGTTCAGAGAAGATGATGGAATTCCGCGGGTCGAGCGCTGCGGATTGTTCGTGGAGCGCGAGAGTTTCGTCCCACTTGCCCTGTCTTCGTTTCACGTAGCCCGCAAACTCGAGCGACATCGCCCGGTTGACGCCACGCCCGATCGCCTCTTCGAAGGCTTCCAACGCGCCATCATAGTCGCGCAAGCCGCGATACCGATACAAGCCCAGGGCAAAATAGCCGTCGCCGAGATCCGGCTGCAGTCGCATCGCGGTGTCGAGCGCTTGCTTCGCCTGGGAGAGCCGTTGCGCGGTGGGATCGAACTCGGCGTAGTTCAATGTCTGGACCATCGACAGGTTCGCCCACGCGACCGCGAATTTCGGGTCCAACTGCACCGCGCGGGTATAGAAATCGGCCGCCTTCTGCAGAGTATCAGGCGAGGTACTCAGGCTATTCCAGAGCGCGAGCCCGCGCAGATAGGCATCATAGGCTTCCGGATTGTCGGTTGGCCGCGCGCTCACGGCCCGGCGTTCGCCCGGCGTGAGCTTCGCACGGAGAGATTTCGCGATGCTCTCCGCAATCTCGCTCTCGACCGCAAAGATGTCGGTTAGCTTCCGATCATATGTCTCAGCCCAAACGTGCGAATCCGTCGCCGCGCTGATCAACTGCACCGTTACACGGACCTGATCGCCCGCTTTCTGCACGCTGCCTTCGAGGACGTGCGCGACTCCGAGCTGCTTCGCGATTTCGGGCAGATCCTCGGGCGAGCTCTTATAACGCTGCGTCGAGGTGCGCGAGATAACTTTCAAATCGTCGATCTTCGCCAGCCGCGTCAGGATCTCATCCTGGATGCCATCGGCGAAGTACGCGTTCTCGGGATCTCGATTGAAGTTATCGAACGGGAGAACGGCGACGCTCTTGTCGCCCGCGGCGGCGTGCTTGGATTTCGCAGGTGCGCCGTCCTGCCGGAGCAGCTGGAAAGCGAGCAGCCCTCCCGCGAGCAGTGCCAGGCTGACGACGAGAGCGGCAAACTTACGCCTGCTCCAGTAAGGGAGCTTCTCGTCGGGCGAGATGTTCTCCGTTCGCTTCATGCCTTGCGGCGTCATCTCGAA
>JACDBM010000393.1 GCA_013694945.1 Chthoniobacterales bacterium | reverse complement strand
AGGACGGGCGAGGAAAGTTACTGGGAAACGCGTGAACGCCGGCAACCGGAGCCGGCCGAGTACGAGCGGCAATTTTAGCTGAGCTGTGTTGGGTGGCGCAAGTTTGTAGCGTGCTAGTGCAGTGTATCGGTAAAATCGAGACTAAGATTAACGAGTCGGAACGGCGGGGTCGCGTAACCTGTTGTCATCCCGAGCCGCGAAGACGGCGAGGGACCTCGCAATTTAAGAGGAGACACTCTTTCTCTACATGCACGACCGATCACAATCGCGCACGAACGCTCTGGTGCGGTAAATTGAGCCGAAGTGGGGCAACTCCGGGCCGTCAGTTCTCCGAGATCCGATGTGAGGTCCCTCGCCGTCTTCGCGGCTTGGGATGACAAGCGCATTAGTTCCAGGGTGACCAAGCAAGCCACACCCGCCAGTCTCACTTCGAAGGATACATTGCACTAGCTACAAAGTTCCGGCCAGATCCTCCTGCCGGCGACGAACGTCTGCACAACGTCCAGCTCCGGCGAGAAGACCACAAAATCGGCGTCAGCTCCGATTTCAAGCGTCCCCTTTCGTCCACTTTGTTCCAGCACACGCGCAGGGTTGGCCGTCGCCATAGTGACGGCGTCAGACAACGGCACCCCCACTTTCTGCACCATCGTTCGCACCAGATCGATCATGCGAGACGCGCTCCCAGCAAGCGCGGAGCGATCAGACAGCCAGCAAACGCCATCTGCCACGACGCAGTCCAGGCCCGCCAATGTGAACCGGGAATTCTCCGGCAGGCCCGCGCCGGCAGTCGCATCCGTCGCGAGATAAATTCCCTCCACCCTTTTCGCTCGATAGAGCAGCTTCATCAGTGTCGTTGAAACATGATGACCGTCCGCAATCAGCTCACAGGCGATCTCAGGATCGGCGAGTGCCGTTTCGAGTAAGCCCGCCACGCGATGCGCACCACGCCGCCGAGCGGACGACATGCAATTGAAGGTGTGGGTCACGGAGCGCATCCCGTGCTCGAAAGCGCGGCGTGCCTCTTCCTCCCAGGCGTTACTATGCCCCCCACTGACCGCTATGTGTGCCGCTCGCAGAAGGTCGATCGCTTCGATTGCGCCCGGCAGCTCCGGAGCGAGCGTCAGCCGTTCGATTACCTCAGCGTGTTGCAGCAATCGATCCAAGGAGGCTGCCTCCGGGTTTCGAATCGCTTCGGGTAATTGCGCGCCCGCACGCTCTCGCGAGATGAACGGGCCTTCTACGTGAACGCCCGCCACCTGGGGCAGCTCAGTCACATATCTCTGCACCGCCTGTAGCACCGCCACGATTTGCCCAATTGGCGCCGTCGCGGTGGTCAGCAAGAGCGATGTCGTTCCGCCACTCGCGTGGTAGTCGCAGATGGCGCGAAACGCTTCCAGCGATCCTTCCATCGTATCGCGCCCCAAGGCGCCATGGACTTGCAGGTCCACAAATCCGGGCGCGAGGTAATGGCCGCGAAGGTCAATCACCGGGTCTCCATAAACGCCCGCTTCGCGGATGGCGCAGATTTTGCCGCCGCTCTCGATGATTTCCAATCCGTCGCGCACGCCGGTGGGAAAGACGAGACGCGCGTTCTTGAAGATCATGAGGGAGAGTGGTTTCGCTTAGCGCTGTGCCTAAAGTATGTCATCACGAGTCGCGCAGACGACGAGGGACCTCGCGCAACGTTCCCCGGCACGCGAGCGGCAATAGTTGGGATCCATTATCCCGTGTGACGTCCCTCGGCGTATTCTCGTCTCGGGATGAACGCGCGCTGGACGTCGCTCAAACGCAGTAAGCCCGCAGCGCGGGTGGGTACTTCTTCGCTAAAGCCCAACGCTCTCTTGAATTGCCAATCTCGTTCCAGCGGGTTCGTGATTCGTTGCACGACACGAAGCGTTTGCCAGTCGAACGCTCCCTCCATCCAAAGCCGGTGGCCCAGCACGGGCACCGGAAAGTCGCTGCCGTGGAGGATCCTCGGCTCGATCTCAGGCCGCAAACAATCGCGCAGATGTGCGCAACGGTTGAGCGAAACCATCGCGCTCACGTCGCCATACAGATTGGGAAATTCCGCCAGCATCTCGGCCCAGTCCTCGAAATAATCACGATCAATCGGGCCGCTCTTTGTTGCGCAATGCGCTGCGATCACCTTCACGCCGCATTCGAGCGGGAGCCGCAGCAGCTTGGGATCGGCGAGAGCGGCGTTCACGATTGGAACGGTGTGCTCGCCACCGGTGTGTGCCAGCAACGGCAGACGCACCTCCGCCATGCGCTCCCAAAACGCGCGATAGCGTAGGTCCGACGGATCGATGTTTTGACAATTCGGCAGGCACTTCATCAGGACCGCGCCGCGTGCCACGCAGCGATCCAGCTCTCCGATCGCATCGCGTCTCGCAGGGTGAATCGAAACACCGGGGAGGAACTCCGGATGTGTTTCCGCAAGGTCGAGCACAACATCGTTCGGCACATACATCGATCCAAGGTCATCTCGCGGCCTGCCGTCGCTGTTGTGCACGCGTTCGTGCGCGAGGAGGACAACCGCATCGAGCGACGACCCTCGCACCAATTGCAGCAGATGCTCGGAGTAGACGCCTTCCAGATCACCGTCGATCACATCCGCGGGAAATCCGAGCTGGCGCACCATAAATCCAGCCAGCCAGCGGTGCCAGCCACTCAGTCGCAGCCAGCCGCCGGAGCCGGCAACGCCGTTGCCGACCATGTGCACGTGCATGTCGATGCGGAGCGGCTCTGGCATTTGCAGCGAGTCTACTGACCTAAGGATGCCGCTCGCAATCCTCTCGTTAACCGGCTCTGCCCAGTCTGACTCATGCTCCTGCTCCTGATCTTGCTCGTAATCTGCTTCGGCCGAGCGGGATCAAGGTTAGGAGCAGGAGCACGAGAGGCGGAACCCATTGCGTTCCCCCGGCAAGTCCGTCATCTTCGGAGCGAATGGAGTTTGACTACGACGTCGTGATTGTAGGCGGGGCTTTCTCGGGAGCGGCCACCGCGCTCCTGCTGAAACGAAAGCATCCCGCTGCGCGCGTTCTCCTCATCGAAAAGGCGGAGGAGTTCGATCGAAAAGTGGGCGAATCGACGACGGAAATCAGCAGCTGCTACATGACGCGCATCCTTGGCTTGAGCAATTACCTCGGGCATCACCAACTCGTGAAGCAGGGCCTGAGGATGTGGTTTTCGAAAGGCCCGGGCCAGCGTTTCGATGATTGCGTGGAAGTGGGCGCCAAATACCAGGCACGGCTGCCCACGTTCCAGGTGGATCGTTCCACGCTTGACACGCACATGATCGAGAGAGCCGTCGCGGCTGGCTGCGCTCTGCGACGACCCGGGAAGGTGATGCGGATTGATCTCGCGGGCGCGAAGGGGCAATCCGTCACGATCGCCCACGGTGGCCAGGAGGAAACGTTTCGCGCGCGCTGGGTGGTAGACGCGAGCGGCCGGGCGGCGATGCTCGCGCGAAAACTTGGCCACTTCCGCCAGAATACCGAGCATCCGATCAACGCCGTCTGGGCGCGCTTCTCGGGCGTGAAGGATTGGGACAGCTACGACTGGCGCGAGCGATTTCCAGATTATGCCAATGCCTGCCGGACGGCTCGCTCCTGGGCGACCAATCACCTCATGGGCCACGGCTGGTGGTGCTGGATCATTCCGCTTAAGGGTGGCGACGTCAGCGCCGGTCTCGTTTATGACTCGCGTATCTTCCAGCTCGGCGAAGGCGCAAATCTTTCGGAGCGGCTGCGCGCTCATCTCCTCACGCATCCAGTCGGGCGCGAGATTTTCCGCGACGCCGCAGTCATCGAACACGACGTGCATGCATTCTCCGCGCTACCGTATGTAAGTGCAAAGGTTTGCGGGGACGGCTGGGCGAGCGTGGGCGATGCGGCTGGGTTCATCGATCCGCTCTATAGCCCCGGCCTCGATTTCTGCTCCTACACGACCTGCTACGTCGCAAATATGATCGCTTCGCAACTCGCCGGGGAAGCTGTGGCGGAGCGAGTCCGTTACTACAACGAGCAATATGCGGTCACCTATCGCCTCTGGTTCGAGACTCTCTACAAAGACAAATACTTCTACATGGGCGACGCCGAGCTCATGTCCGCTGCATTGCTCCTCGACGTGGGCTCCTACTTCGTCGGTCTCGTGACGCCGGTTTATCGTAACCCCGAACGCGAGTTTCTGCGGCTGCCATTCGAGGGCATGCCGGGCCGGATCGTTGGCGGCATGATGAAATTTTACAACCGCAGACTCGTCGCGCTCGCGAAACGGCGGCTCGCGACCGGGACTTACGGCGTGGCCAACGGCGGTTGGCGTGAACTCTACGACGGCTTTGTGCCCGACATTCGCGTGCGGAAATTAATTCAGAAAGGTCTGTTCCGCTGGTGGAAGGCGGAGCTCACAAACCTCCGCCTGATGATGAGTGCTAGCGTCCCGTATCGCGCTCCTGCTGCCACTTCGACCGCAGCGGTGAACGCCTGAGATTTGGATTCTCCGCGGGCACTTTTCCGCCGCTTCGCCGTCAAAGGAGTGCTCTGGCGGCGCTACCTGGATTGGGCGATCGCGAACGTTCCTTTCCATCTTCAGCCGATTCTTCTCACCGTCTGGACGATCTTCTTTTTCTTTTTCGCCGCGCCGGCGCGGCGCTCGATTGTCAGCAATCTTGCGTTCGTTCTGCCGGGTTCATCCTCTCTGATGAATCACTTCCGCGCCTTTCGCACTCTCGTGAATTTCGCATGGACGATTGCGGAAGCCGCAAATTACCGGGTCAACAAAGCGGAGTTCTCGTACGAGGTCGACGGAGCGGAATTTCTCGAACAGCTCAGCACGGCTTCCGGCGCGATTGTTCTCACTGCTCATATCGGCAATTACGATCTCGGCGCCGCGCTTTTTGCGCAGAGATTTAATCGCGAAATTCAGATGGTGCGCGCGCCGGAACCCGATCAGGAAACCGCGCGGCATCTCCGTTCCGCGGTCGAGAAGAGGAGCGCGGGAGGAGTCAGGATCGCGTACAGCACGGAGGGTGCGCTCTTATCGTTTGATCTCCTGAGCGCGCTCCGTCGCGGTGAAATCGTCTCCATTCAAGGGGATCGGATTATCGAAGGCGTCGTCCACACTGAGGGCCAGATGTTTGGGGAGTCGGTCGCCATCCCGAGTGGTCCGTTTACACTCGCGCAAGTGGCACACGTGCCGATCTATCCGCTCTTCATCGTGCGTGCCGGATATCGCCGTTATCGAATACTTACGCGCGAGCCGATCAGGGTGGCACGGAGCGGAGCCGCGCGCGCGCAGGACATTGGCAAAGCAGTCGCTTCCTGGTGCCAAATTCTCGAAGAAACCATCGCGCAGCATTGGCCGCAATGGTTCGGGTTCGGTCCCCTTTTTGTCCGCGATGCGAAAGCAGATGCACTCCGCGATGTCTAACTTTTATTTCTCTCTCCCGCGGCTGATCGCGAGTTGGTCGGGCAAGCAAACCGGCCGCTCAGAGAAAAACGTTGTAGAAGCGAACGTCGCCGGCGCACTAAATCACCTGGTCGTGTACGGCGCTGCCTTTCAAATGCTCCGCGGGCTTTCCGTTTGGCAGCAGCTTCTTTTCCTCGTCCCGCTCGCAGCGCTGGTCGGGCTTTTCTGGCTCATTCTGTTTCACGTAAACGCATTCTTGATTGAATCGCTCCGCCGCCTCGGCTTGATGCGCGACTTGCCAGATAACCGGGCACAGAACCTTATCGTCGGATTCGTGACAACCGTGCTCGCATTTTACCTTCTCGGCACCGGCGGAGGCTCGGCTGCCCTCGGATCCGTGTGGATCGCAGCGGTCGCCCTCAATCTTCTCGCTGCCGCAATGCTCCCTGCCAGGCATGCAATTCCTCCGGCCAGCAAATAGCAGCGACGTGATCCGGGCCTTGCTCCTCGGGTTTGCGGCAGTCGCCCCGCTTCTGGCCATCGCGCTCATCCACAGAAACGTCTGGCTCGCGCTCGTGCCGCTATTCGTTTCTCACCTGCTGATGCTTTGGGCGACGCTCGTGCCGAACTGCCAGTGGTGGGGCCCGGTGTTCACGCGCTTTAAGACCGGCGAACGCGAAGTTTGGCTGACACTGGATGACGGCCCCTCGCCCGCCCACACCCTAAAAATACTGGACCTGCTCAAACAGTTCGATGCGAAAGCGACATTCTTTGTCATTGGCGCGAACGCCGAAAAATATCCGCACCTCGTCACCGAAATTTTGACGCGCGGACACACGCTCGCGAATCACACCTGGTCACATCCGAGCGGCACGTTCTGGTGCGCAGGACCCGCGAGAACTCACTGCCAAATCGACAGGTGCGCGAAGACGTTACGGACAATCCCGGAGCGGCCTGCCCTTTACTTCCGCGCCCCGGCTGGCCTCAAGAATATGTTCGTGCATCCCGCACTCGCCCGGCGCGGAATGGCGCTGGTCGGCTGGACAGTGCGGGGCCTGGACACGGTGAAACGGGATCCGGTCGCTGTGGCAGAACGGATCGAAAAAGCGATCGCGCCCGGTGCGATCGTGCTGTTGCACGAAGGCCACCACGCGGAAAGCAGGCCGGATTTCAACCCGCGCTGCCTGGAGTTGATTCTGCAACGTCTCAGCGCGCGCGGATATCGCTTTGTCCTGCCGCTTCCTGAGCAGCTTGTCTGTAGCCGGGGTCTTTGACGCCGTTCTGTCGCGCCCGATTCGATTATGCTTTCCGAGACCGACCCTCCAAACAAGGGTCCGTGGTTCGGCAAAAAATGTAGAGCCGGTTGTTGAAGGGTCCTCCGCCCCAAGCCGGTTTGTCTTCGCTCGTGAACTCGCTCGGACTGAAGGCATCGAAAATCGAGTCACGCTGCGGAAAATGGAGCGGCACTCCAACATTCCAGGAGATTGTCTGAGCGAAAATTTCGCCGAGATAGGTGACCCAAAAGCGAGCGGAGCCATCGCGCGGGCAATCACGGAGGAGAAGCATCCCTCCCAACGCGACACGAGCCGCGAGTTGCGAAAGCAGCGCGGCCTGCTTCGCCGGGTCGAGATAATGCAGCGCGTCGAACAGGGCCACGTTCCCGCGGAAGGACGGCAACTCCGTGCTCACATCTTGTTCCACGAAATGCAGATGGTCGTAGCGTCCGTTTGCGGCCTCCCGGCCACGTCGCACTTTCCGCCCATCGAGATCAAGCCCGGTAATCGGTTGCCGAAAACCACGCTCACGCAGGTAAAAACCAAGCAGGCCGACTCCGCAGCCGACGTCGAGGATTGGTTCCGAAGAATTGCCTAATAAGTCGTAGGCCGCGGCGAAGACAGGATCGAACCGCAGCTTATTGCGGACGTAATGCCGTAGCCAACGTTCCGGGAAGAGCGAGGCCACCCGCAGGCAGGCCTGTTCATGTGCGCTCACCGCCGCGCGGGAGTTTTCCATTTGCGTCGAATTTTCACCCTGCAAGACTCACCCAATGAGGGATTTTTTCTCCGACTACCAAGTCGGAGAATTCTTCGATGAGATGTTCACCGGCCCGGGTGTGGTCCGGCCTCATTACAGCCAGTTGCGGGCGCATTTCAAGCAGATGGCGCCCGACAGTTTCGAGCGAAAAAGCGCGCTCGCCGCCCAGACGTTCCTTACGCAGGGCATCACGTTCACCGTCTACAACGACGACCAGGGCACCGAGCGCATTTTTCCCTTCGATCTCGTCCCGCGGATCATCCCAGCGAAAGAATGGGATCTAATTGAGCGCGGGCTGGTGCAACGCATCACCGCTCTGAACCTCTTCCTGCACGACATCTATCACAATCAGAGCATCCTCCGCGACCGCGTGCTTCCAAAGGAGATCGTCTGGGAGGCGGAGCATTTCCGCCCGGAGTTCATGCACATTGATGTGCCCCGGAACATTTACATCCACATCTGCGGGACGGACCTGGTCCGCGACGCGCAGGGAAGTTATTTTGTTCTGGAGGACAACGCGCGCTGCCCGTCGGGCGTTTCCTACGTGCTCGCGAATCGTCAGGTGATGAAGCGGGTTTTCCCGGCCCTGCTGAGCGAATACCGCGTGCGCCCAGTGGAAGATTACAGTCAGGAATTACTCAACGTGCTCCGTTACGTCGCACCACCTGGGAAAGGCGACCCGACCATCGTCCTCCTCACCCCCGGCACCTATAATTCCGCCTACTTCGAGCATAGCTTCCTCGCCCGCTCGATGGGGATCGAGATCGTGGAAGGCCGTGATCTCACGGCGCAGGGTGGCGAGGTTTTTATGCGCACGACGAAAGGGTTGCAGCCTGTAGATGTAATCTATCGGCGGATTAACGATGATTTCCTCGACCCGCAAATTTTTCGCAAAGACTCGGGCTTGGGAGTGCCAGGATTGGTAGATGCATATCGCCGTGGAAATATAAGTCTTGCGAACGCCATCGGCACGGGGATCGGCGACGACAAGGTGATCTATCATTTCGTGCCGAAGATGATCCGCTACTACATGCAGCAGGACCCGATTCTGCCGAATGTGCCGACGTACCTCGCGTCCGTGAAAGAGGATCTCGCTTACATCTTGGATCACATTCCCGAGCTGATCGTGAAAGCCGCGAACGAAAGCGGCGGCTACGGTATGCTCATTGGCCCGCAGGCGACGAAAGCCGAGTGCGATGCTTTTCGCGAGAAGGTCCGCGGCCACCCGCGCAATTACATCGCGCAACCAGTGATTCCTCTTTCCTGCGCGCCATCGTTTTGCAGCGGCGCAATGGAAGGCCGCCACGTTGACCTTCGACCGTACGTTCTCTACGGCGAGAAGGTCACGATCATTCCCGGCGGGCTGACCCGTGTCGCACTCACGAAAGGCTCGCTCGTGGTGAACTCTTCCCAGGGTGGCGGCAGCAAGGACACGTGGATTCTGGAGGAAAACGAAGCGGCGCCGGACGAAGCCACGGCTTCGAGCGAAAGCCGGCCCTCCACTTGGAAGGCATGCTGAGCCGCGTCGCCGATTCTCTTTACTGGATGAGCCGCTACATCGAGCGGGCGGAGAATAACGCCCGGATCGCAGACGTGAACCTCCAGTTGCTGCTCGACCTGACGGATGAGCCCGACTCCGATCCCCGGCAGCAGTGGCATCCGATCATCAGCACGCTCGAGGAGCACGAGCTATTCGCGAATCTGTACGCAAAGCCGGACGGCAAAGCGGCGCTTGATTTCGTTAGTCTGCAGAAGAAAAACCGCAATTCGATTCTATCCTGCCTCGCGCAAGCGCGCGAGAACGCACGCACCACCCGCGAGCAGATCTCGAGCGAGATGTGGGAGCAGATCAATCAACTGTACCTTTTCGTGCAGAGCGATTCTGCGCGGCGACTGCTGCGCGCCAGCCCTTACGAATTCTTCAAGCGGGTGGTGGTCGGGTCGCACCTCTTCCTCGGCATCACGCATGCGACGATGACTCACGGAGAAAGCTGGCACTTCATGCGCATTGGTCGGATGCTGGAGCGCGCCGATTTCAGCTCGCGCATTCTGGACGTAAAATATCACATTCTCTTGCCGTCCGGCGAACAAGTGGGTGGTAATGTGGACACGATTCAGTGGATGGCAGTCTTGAAATCATGCAGCGCGCTCGAGGCTTACCGGAAAATCTATGTGAACCAGGTCGCCCCATGGAAAGTGGCGGAATTCATCATCACGCACGCCGGCTTCCCGCGTTCAATCAGGTTCTGTGTCGATTCGCTCGACGCAGCTTTGCACTGTATCTCTGGCTCGGACGAAGCACGCTACGCGAACGAAGCGGAACGGCTCTCCGGGCGGCTAAGCTCAGACTTGGACTACATTACCATTGGCGAGATCTTCAACTTCGGACTGCATGAATATCTCGAATCGATTCAGGAGCGGCTGGTTGAGATCAGCAACGCGACCTATGACGTCTATTGCGCCGGCACGAT
>JACDBM010000388.1 GCA_013694945.1 Chthoniobacterales bacterium | reverse complement strand
CCGTAGTAATCCTTCATCAAGGCTTCACTCAAGGGTGCGTGTCCCTTTTGCGAATACCGCAGACGCTGCGCGATCGTTTCCTGGAAATTCAAATGCAGCACGTCGGCTGCGCGACCATTCACATAATGCAGCTCGGTGCGTAACCGGAGTAGAAAATCGTAGGCTAGGTCGATCCGCCGCTGGTCCGCCGGGCTCAGCCAATCGTTTCCGAGCAAATGAGTCGTAGTAAGCGCCCCTTCGCGGAAGAATGTCATCCAGAGAAGGTTCTGGTAGTCGCGTAATCCGCCGCAGCCACTCTTCACATGCGGCTCCTGCATGTAGACGCTATCCCCGTACTTCGCGTGGCGCGCCGCCTGGTCCCGCATGCGCAGCTCGACATATTCACGCTCATGGCCCTGCGCACACTTCTCTCGAAACTCCTCGCGAAAGAGCCGCTCCAGCTCAAGATCTCCGGCCAGAAAACGGGACTCGAGCATCGCGGTTTTTGTATGCATTTCACTGTTCGCCTGCTCTAGAGCTTCAGAAAGCGATCGGGTCGAATGCCCCACCTTGAAACCGATGTCCCACAGGAGGTAAAGAACCTGCTCGACGACCTGCTTCGCGTAAGGAGAGACGCGATCCGCCTTCTCCTTGTGCAGGAACATCACGTCAACGTCGCTGCACGGATTTAACTCTCCGCGTCCGTAACCGCCCAGAGCAACGAACGTGAGCGGGGTCGGCGTGACCTGCCCTCCGGTGCGCGCAACGGCAGCTGCGGCAGCGAACACGTGCCGCAGCAGGAGATCAACAAGCCTGCTGCGCCCGGCGCAGATCTTGCGACCGCCGCCGCCCGCCTGGTGTTGCAGGCGAAGACGATGTTCCTCGATGCGCAGGAATTTCTTGTAAAGCGGCAGAGCCTCGGTCGGCCGCGCGTTAGCAGCGGGCGAAAGCTCGCGTTCGGCGTGGGCAAGAACTTTCTCTAGATCTCGAAGCATTGGGAGGCGATGGATGATTGTTACTGCCCGCCGTCCGCTGCGGACGACTCTCCATCAACCATCAAAGGGTATCCAGCAACCTTCCTTACAGCTCGATCGCGTAGCGCTTTATTTTATTATAAAGCGTCGGACGCTGGATCCCGAGAACCTGGGCGGCCTTCTTTTTGTTTCCGTGGCATTGCGCGAGGGCCTGCACGATCGCGTCCCGTTCCAGGTCTTCCAAGTTTTGCGCGCCTCTCTGCGGATGGTGATTGTTCCGCTCGCTCCTTTGCAGGGCGGCTGGCAACTGCACTTCGGCGGGCAATTCCTTCACTGTGATGAGCCCGTGCCCAGCGAGGACCACCGCGTACTCCATGGCGTTTTGCAGTTCACGAACGTTTCCCTGCCAGCTGTAATCGAGTAATTTTTGAAAGGCTTCCGGCGTGACCTCTGGCTCGGGTTTGTTAAGCTGGTGGGCAAAGCGTTTAACAAACGAGGCAACGAGAGGCGGGATGTCTTCTTTCCGTTCGCGCAACGGCGGGATCTCGATCTGGAAGGTGTTCAGGCGATAATAAAGATCCGCGCGGAGGCGACTCTCGGCTAACGCTTGGGAGATGGGGCGGTTCGTCGCAGCCACGACACGGAAATCGGCCTTCTGTGTCTTCGTGCTGCCGAGGGAACGATATTCCCGTTCCTGGAGCACGCGCAGAAAACGCGTCTGCAACTCCGGCGGCATCTCCGAAATCTCATCCAGGAAAAGAGTGCTTCCACGAGCCTCCGCGATCATTCCCGGAAAGTCGTTCATCGCGCCCGTGAATGCGCCTTTAACGTAGCCGAACAATTCCGACTCGATCATCGCCTGCGGGAAAGCCGCGCAATTCAGCTTCACCATGGCCTTGGCCGCGCGACGGCTCCGGGAGTGAATCACGTTCGCGATGACTTCCTTGCCGACGCCGCTTTCGCCCGTGATGAGCACGTTGGCTTCCGACGGCGCCATCGCGTTGATCAACTCGTGCAACTCCTGCATCGCCTTGCTCGTGAAGACGGGCGCGAGTTGCGTCTCCGCGATTTCCAGCCGCTTTTCGAGCTGCTGCGCCTTTTGCCGAAGTTGCTCGGTCTCGCGCAAGAGGGACTGCTTTTCCAGCGCTTTCTCGACCAGGCTGAGCAGCTCTTCCGCTGCATACGGTTTGCTGATGAAATGATAGGCGCCCCGCTTCATCGACTCGATCGCGTTGCTGAGCGAGTCGTGCGCAGTGAGAATGATTACCTGCGTGTCGGGATTCTCGCCCTTGATCTGCTCCAGCATTTCCAATCCCTGCGCGTCTGGTAACTGAAGATCAAGTAGGACCACCGCAGGCGAGTTGTCCTTCAGCATTTTCAATCCATAAGCCGCCGTTGCCGCGGTCACCGGCTGATAGCCGTGGCGGCCGAGAAGTGCTTCGAGCGTGAGCAGAATCGGCCGCTCATCGTCAATGATCAGAATTCGGCGATTATCCGCGCTCATGGAGTCGGGCAGAGCAAGATTCTCCGCGAAATCAACACGCCACTTCCGCCGGCATCGTTCCTACAGGGAACCGCCAACCGGCAGAACGACAGTGGTGACCAGAGAAGATGAAGGCGGATCATAATGCGCGCTGAATCGTCCGTGATGAGCTTCGATGATACTGCGCGTGCGCAGCAGGCCAAGGCCATAATGCCCGTGCCGGATGCTCCGGAACGGCTCACGTCCCCATTTTTCGGTCGAATCTGAGAAGCCTTTTTTCGGCTCCCGCAAACTGAAGGTAAATTCGTCCGCGGCCACTCCCGCTCTCGCCTCCAGCTGGCCTTCGCCGCGCTCGTGTTCGAAGGCATTTGAGAACAATTCCATCAAAGCCTGCTGTAGGAGCTGCGGATCAATCTGGAGCGTGGCGTCGGCTACGTTCACGTCCCACGTAATCGCCGCGCCCTGCTCGGGATCTTGCGCGCTGATTTTGTCCTGCAAATCCTCAATCAGATCCGCCGCCTTGTAAGGCATCTCGGTCAATCTTATCTGAGCAAGCGAACCGGTCAGCTGCTGCAGGTTCGCGCCCATCGTGGAAAGCATCGCGCGCAGGCGCTGCACCTCGCTTTTGATCTCCGCATCCTCCGCGACCTCGACCAGATAGGCGGATTGCAGCTCAGCCGCGTTCAGGCTGTTGCGGAGATCGTGGCTAAGCTGGCGGACAAAATGAACCACATCAGGCATGGGCACCAGCAATTCCGCCCTTGTGCTCGCCTCGCTTGTGGGGAATTCGGACATCACAGCTCTTCGGGCGAACAGTATGCCAGCGAAGCCGGTATTGCTACATTCTGAAGAACTTATCTTCGGCGGGCGCATCGCCTCTGGAACAGCCAAGCTCAGAGTCGTTCGCGACCAAGTGCCGGAGAACGTGGTAGACCTCTTCCGCGTCTGCCTGCAAGGCTGTCGCCAGTTCCTCCGCCGTTTGCCCAGGCGGCGCCGGCAACTGCTTCCGCACGCGTCTTTGCAACGCCAGGATCTCAGTCGCCGCCTTCTTCCCTGCCTCCACCCCCGGTTGGTCGTACGCATTGATCCGAACCAGCGACGC
>JACDBM010000386.1 GCA_013694945.1 Chthoniobacterales bacterium | reverse complement strand
GAGCACCTCTTCGAGCAGATGTCCATATTGCTCCTTCTGCGTTGCACTAAAAATCAAACTCGGGTTCGTCGTCGCGTCCTGTGGCTTAAACTCGCGGATCGTCTCAAAATCGCCCGTGTCCGCCACGACCTTCGTGAATTGCTTCAGCTGCTCGAGCTGATTCAGCCGAGTCCTGCTTTCCTTCTCCTCGATCACAGCCGTGCTCATGTTCCTCCTCTTGACCCGAAAGGCAGGGCGCTCCTGCGAGTCAACCTTAACCGCACGAGCTTCTTTCACAATTGCGAAGTGTCCGTGCAGTGGGTTCAAACATTAGCTTCCGCACCGGCGCGCTTCCAAATCTGGTTGGCCGAGCTCGCGCGTTGGCGATCACTCCCAGTTCGAGTGTGGCTTTGACAACGTTCCCTTGTCGCACCCGAATTTTCTTCATGGCTGGGAACCTCTCCTGAAAAAGGCGGAGGCTTGCGGCGGCGAAGCGCGTTAAGAGCTGCGTGATGGACTTCGGGGCGGATGTTCTCGGGTGTCACGCAAAGCCGGTAACGAAGTTGCGTTGACGCTTCGTTAGGCGCGACTGAATTGAGCCAAGTTACCGTGGCGTCGACGCTTCTTTACGGGCAAAACCGGGAAGGTTACGCTCCGGTCCTGGACGTTCCCCACTGCAACATCGCGGTTATTGCTGCTGAGCCGGAGGCGACGGTAAAATTGTGCGGCATTTCGTGCCTCGAGCGGCTCCTGAGGAATTTACAGCGCCTCGGAAGCAAGTGCGTCACCATCATCTCCGCCACGCCTCAGACGATTGAGCTGCACCTGGCCGCGCGCTCCTGGCCGAGATCTGAGCTTGCCCTGAAAGTCCGGCCACAAAACGGCAGCGAGTTCTCCGCACGAGATGCTTCGGAGATTTCCGTGGATGACAGCGGCGCGGCTAACGCGCCGACGCTGATCATCGACGCGGGCATCTATCAGGACGCGCGGCTGCTCAAAGCGTTAATGGCCAGACAAGAGACCGCTGTTCTTCTCGATTCGGACCCGCCACCGACCTTGTTGCCTTTGCTGGAAACGCACCGTCGTCATGAAGAATGGTGGATGTGCGGCGCGGCCATCGTGGCGAAGCCAGGGCTGCTCGGCCAAAGGGAAGATGTGCCGCTCTTTGCCGCGTTATTCGAAGCTGCTGCGGCCGGGGAAGTGGCGGTGATTGATGTAAACCAACAGCCAACGTACCTGGTCGATCTCCGGCGCGATCTCCGCCCGCTCTGGTTCCCGGCGCCGCAGCAGCCCTCGCAGCGTGGCGTGGCAGAAAGTTTGCTTCTCGATGCCGCGCAGAACGGAACGCTCGATCTGCCCGCGAAAGTTCACGCGCCCATCGAAACGTGGATTATCGCTCGCCTTTGCAAAACTCGGATCACTCCCAATCAGATCACTTTCTGCACCGCGATCATTTCCATCCTGGTGGCCGTCCTTTTCGCATGCGGAAAGCTTCCAGCCGCAACGCTCCTCGCGCTCGCGGTTGGCGTACTCGACGGACTCGACGGCAAACAGGCGCGCGTCAAAGTCGAGACGACGAAGCTCGGAAAAGGCGAACACTCGCTCGACTACATCCTGGAACTCTCGTGGTGGGCAGCGCTGGCGTATCACTTCACGAGCACTGGCCAACTCCCGCACGCCTACTGGTGGCTTGCGCTACTTTTTGGGTCCGATCTCATCGACCGGCTCGCGAAGGTGGTGGTGAAGAAACGCACCGGCCGCAATCTCGATGACCTCGCGCCCTTTGAGCGCTTTGTCCGGCTGATCGGAGGTCGTCGGAACATCTACATCTGGATCTTAGGCTGCGGCCTTGCGCTCGGCGCGGCTGACAATGGGTTCGTGTCTCTTTGCTGGTGGGGCGCAGTAACGGCTGCCGTTCATACGCTGCGCGCCAGCTGGATCCTCGTCGGTCCCGCGCACGCGCGGTGAAGTGAACGCCTCCCGCATGACTCCCGGCACACGTTTCGCGCGCGCGACGATTTCCTGGCCGATAACCTTCGCCGGGTTCTCGACGAGCAACGAGGTGCTGACCGCACAATAGACGCCGCAGCCCGCCTGACATGGCTTCTTGCGGTAATTCGCGAAGAGATCATCCGGCGTGATGTCCATAATGTGCTTCTCGGTTTTCACCATGCTGCACTCCCAAAATTTCCCCTGCGCGGAAACGAAAAACAGCTTGTAGCCGGCCATACACGTCCACTCCGTCGGTGTGCCATTCAGCAGACTGAGTTGATAGTCGAGGACGGATTTGTTGGTGTGAATCTTCTCGCCGTTCTGTTTTCGCTGAATCATCCATTCGATAAAATTCTTCAGCGCCTCAGGCGAACCGCGCTGCACGCGGTAGAAACTCTTCGGATCGGCGTGCACGAGCCGAACCTCCGTGGGAATTCCTCGCGCCAAGCCAGTCTCCAGGACGGCCGTGGATTCCGGCAACGTATCCTGACAGAGCACCCCGGTGATGTGCAGACTGATCTTCGAGTCTTTGAAGAAATCGAGCTTGGGCAGAATCGTCTTGAAGGTCTTTTTTGTGATCGGACTCGGCGTCATGCGATCGACGCTGATCTGCATGACCTGCAATCCCGCCTCCTCCAATTCCTTCAAGCGGCTGCGGGTGAGGAGAAAACCGTTGGTCGTCAGGCTGGTGGCAAAACCGAGATCACGGCAATACCGGACCAGTTCGACAATATGCGGATGCGTCAACGGTTCGCCGCCCACGAGCGCGATCCGCATCGTGCCGAGATCGCGGATTTTCCGGACCCATTTCTTCAGATCATCCAGGCTCGGGTGCGGCTGGCTGTTATCGTACTCGGTGCAATAGCTGCAATCGAGATTGCAGCGATCGGTCACATAAAGGCTGCACTGGAGCGGTTTGCGATCGACGAGACGTTTCGCCGATTCGAGAAGATTATAGCCGGAGAACTCGCGGCCGATGTTTTCAAGGAGTTTCATCCAAAGTGGCAGGAGCCGGTTTCGCTCACGCAAGCGCGATAAAAATCATCGCGTTCGTCCGAATCTCGTCAATGCGGCGGAACTCATCGCCGTTGAGACTGCCCTTGTCGAGGCCTTATTCCTGCAGGGCGGGCGGCCATCACGACGATGTCGCTCTCGTATTATGCGGCGTCGTAGCAGCTGTAAGAATGTTAGCCCGTTGATCGGTTAACTCGAAAAACGAGCACCGTCGGCACCTTGATAGTCGACTTTGAAAAAGTTTAATCTTCAAAAAAAACTCTCTGTAAGCGCGTTACGCATCGGCGCGTTCCAGCCGCGAGAAACGGCCAAGCACGAAGATCAAGTGGGTCTCCTCGATGCTTACGTTTCGCGGCGCGATCTCACCCAGCTCATCCGGAAGTGCATCGAGGCAGAGCATATCCAGTTCGCGATCTTCAATGGCTTGAGTAACAACCGCTTCAAACGTCTGGACCTGTCCGACGCGCGCGAGTTGGTCGGCTATGAGCCCGAAGATGATTTGCGAACGAGCACTCAGAGCTCGCGCGAACCGGCATTTCGCAGGACGTCCGCGCACACAGCCAGGCGGACGATTCGCAGAAATCGGGCATCCAGAAGGATCTGGCGTAATCTCTGCGCGAACTCTGATGAATCCTTACGCGAGTCCGAAAGAGACAAAAGTTGGCAGCAATCGCCCGAAGATCCAGCATGCGGCGGAAAATCCGCAGGCACGTCGCACGCCGCGCGAGCGACAGGCTGAGAAAGAAGCGGTGGCGGCGGAACGCCGCGCAATAAAGAAATCCGCGCGTCGCCATTTGAAAGAAGAGATGCACGCGGACCTCAACGACCTGTGACACGAGAGGGCGAAAACCGGGAAGGTGGTGCTCACGAGAGGAGTCGAACCTCCACGGGTTTCCCCATACGGTCCTGAGCCGTACGCGTCTGCCATTCCGCCACGTGAGCGTGTTTGCGAAGCGGCTGCTAAGTTGCGC
>JACDBM010000359.1 GCA_013694945.1 Chthoniobacterales bacterium | reverse complement strand
CCATCTTCCAGGTCTCGCGGCGCGCTGCTAATTTCGCCCTTTCTCGTCCGGCGCGCGAGGTCCTCTTCACGGTCCTGCGACGCGAGGACAAGTACAAAGCCAAAAGCTTCATCGATACATTTGTTTATCGCGCCGGTGATCAGATCGGCGCCTGGTCGTATCCGTTGCTGACCTGGATCGGTCTGGGGCTGACGGGAATCTCGTTTGTCGCCGCGCCGCTGGCGGCAGGATGGTGCGTGCTCAGTCTCTGGCTGGGACGGAAGCAGAACGCGCTGGCTCATAGGCGGGAGCGAAGCGGATAGCCGGATTGCTTCGCGCGAGCGTTCAGAAACGCGCGATCCCAGAAAGGATCAGAACGCGATTCGGCCGCCGATCACGACGCTCGGCGAAAACACCTCGTACTCCGCCGGATTCGATGACGAAAAGTTCTCGATGAACGACGCCGTGACACCAATGCTGACATACTCTATCGGGGTCAGCACCGCGGACGCACCGACGCTCAGGTTCAAATCCTTGCGCGAGGAGTCGAGCGGATCGTTGGTGTAAAACTGGATTTCCGGCCGGGCAAAAGCCGTAAGCTGAAGATGCTCGACAGGCGAGTAAAAGAAGGCCGTGTTCAGGTAACCGGCGACGCGATCAAAGGCTGAGGGATCGCCGTGCCGGTACTGCGAGCCCAGGGTGCCGGCGAAATAAACCGGCGATTGCCCGAGCTGCCGCAGGTGTGTGATGCTGGAATTTGCCAGGCCGAAACGATAGAATTCATCCACATTTGAATGGGGCGCATAAAGCCGGGCCCCAGCGTATCCGACGTTTACGAACCACGAGTCGTCGCGTTTCAGATCATATTTCAGATCGAGCTGAAGGCTCTGGGAGTCAAAATCGAGTTCTGAGACGCGCTGATAACGAAAGAAGTTCTGTTCAAAGGTAAGTCGCGGCGTGAAGTCGCGCGTCGCATATGGGACGTAGGAGGCATTGAAGCGCCCGTTCCAAAAGACCGCGCCCCGTTCGCCGCTCGGCACGAGGAAGGCATTGGAGGTATAACGAAAATCCTGGCTCGTGGAAAACGTGAACATGTCCGGTCGCGGCGCACGATTCACGAGTGCGATTTCCCCGAGACTCGGGTCCGAGACGCTCGACTCTGTGCCTGCTCCGCTCTCTGCCGCGGGCGCGCGGCGCAGCAAGTCCTGTTGCGTGTTGATTTGCGCAGCTTGCTCCTGCGCGCGCGTGCTGCCGACGGCAATCAAGAACGCAGCCGTCACGATGTGAGCAGCCGAAGGTAGAGATAACTTGACCATACGAAGAAAAACCCGCGAAAAGGCGCGCCGCTATCCCCCCGGCCGGAACGGCACCACAATAGGCGTGCTGTTTTGGCCCGGGGTCAGGGTGCCGTTGATCACCTGGACAGTGCCGTTGCTGCTCACCCGCAAGGTGAAAGCGTCGGAGCCGTTCCCGCTGCTGAAGCTATTCACAAAAAAGGTGTAGTTCCCGGAGAGCGGGACGCCGTTCACCACGATGTTCTCCACGCGCGTGCTCGGCGGGACGTCGATATTCCCGCCGAGATTATCAGCGTCGAGCGCAGCGGTCGCTCGACCATTGTTGAAAGTGACCGTTCTGTTCGCGAAAAACACCTCCTGCTGATCTGGTAGCGTGAGGTGCAGATCAAGATCGGCTGACGTGTTCCAAACCAATTGCCCGCGCAGAATGCCGGTGCCGCCTACATCGACAAACCCGCCATCACCCGGCACGGTTGAACGCATCCCTCGACCCAGTTGGTCCACGCTCGCGTCGAAGGAATTGTGGTTCACCGTCGAGCTCGAGAGCCATGCGACCTGCAAAGGCTGGCTCGAGACGAGCACGTTCGTGGGCTGGAGAAAACCGCGTCGCTCGTCCGTGCGATATTGTGCGACCGCACGATTGAGTTGCGCCTGGTTCGGCAGCTCGCCACTAAAACCGGTAATCAGTGGGGAAGTAGCCAGAAAACGGGGAATATCAAACTGCACCACGACGGGCTGGCGGTTCGCTTGCGCGACGATCATTTCCCCAGGGCCGAGTTTGAAAGCGAACGAATGCTGGCCTCCGTTGCGGTCGCGCCAAGTTGCCGTTCCGCGGAGCTTGCCTTCGAGCATGCCCATCATCGTCGTCCGATCGGCAGACGCGGCGGTGCCCTTGCGTGCTTTGGCCCCGTGCACCATGGGTTGATTGGAGACAAAACCGGTGGAGCCGGTGATAGCCGCGGTCACCGCTCCCGCGCGCACTTCAATCCGCCCGGACGACGTGGGTTTCGAGAAAAGCGCGGCTCCTTGCTGACAACTGATCGCCCGCGCCTCGGCGTCGAAAGAGAAAATCGAATTTGCCCCCATCCGGGCGAGAGTGAGATCAGGAAACTCAAGCTCGGCGCGCGATTCGGTGCCGGTCCGAACGACATTTTCGTCTCTCACAACTGCCCCTTGAGCGACCGGTTGCGAAGCAGCCGAGAGAGAAGGCGCAAGGGTAACGATATTAACCTTCTGGCGGACGACGGCCTGGGTGAGATCGGCCGCAAAGGCTCCGGGTTGCAGCAGGAATGTAACGAGCGCCGCTCCCGCCAACGCACGCACTCGTAAGGATCGCCGCCCCGCGGCCAGGAATATTGTAGACGCCATGTCAGAGAGGAAAAACTCTCTGGCAGATGGAGGTCAAGCCGAAATCTTTTGCCCGACGGCCGGCAGTTTCGTAACTAACGAGGCGTGCGCTCGCGTTTCTCCCGCCGCTTCCTGCACGGCCTCATCTGCGCGACCGTGTTTGCTACTGTCGCGGGTCTATATCAACTCGAACGAGCCGGTTACATGGGCCGGACACTGCTCGATTGGGAATGCAGATACCGCGACGCCGTGGCGAGAAC
>JACDBM010000343.1 GCA_013694945.1 Chthoniobacterales bacterium | reverse complement strand
TGCATTGCCGATGATGCCTCCACGAATCCAGAGGTGCGACAGTTTCTCGAGCAAGCTGCGCGCGGAGAGCCGCGGATTCGACTGACGTTTCGAGAACGGAACGGTCACATTTCTGCTTGTTCTAATTCGGCCTTCGCGCTTGCGACAGGCGAGTGGTGCGCGCTGCTGGATCACGACGACGTCATGGCAGAGAACGCCTTGAGTTGGGTGGCTCTCGAGATCGATGAGTTTCCGGAATGCGGCCTCATCTACTCGGACGAAGACAAGATTGACGCGAGCGGCCGGCGTTCGGAGCCATTTTTCAAAACAGACTTCGATCCGCAGCTTCTTCTAGGGCAGAACTACATCAACCATCTCGGCATCTATCGCGCCTCGCTGCTTCGCGAGATCGGTGGTTTCCGGGAAGGATTTGAAGGTTCGCAGGATTACGATCTGGCGTTGCGTTGCATCGAACGACTTCGGCCCGAGCAGGTCCGGCACATCCCCCGCATTCTGTATCACTGGCGCATGGCAGCGGGCAGTCTCGCCAGCGAAGTCGATGCAAAGCCCTACGCCAGGGAAGCGGCGCGCCGGGCGATCGCGGATCACTTACGCCGCCGCCAAATCGCAGCTCAAGTGGCTCCCTGTCCGGAAAATCCGGAGTCGCACCGCGTCATCTATGATAGCCCTGATCCGCTGCCGCTCGTCTCGGTCATCATTCCGATGCGCGATCAGGTTCAGCTCCTGGTGAAGTGCGTGCGCAGCTTGTGCGAGAAGACCGACTACCCGGCAATCCAGATCATTGTGGTCGATAACGGATCGACGGAAAGAGAGAGCCTCGAAATCCTGCAGAATTTCGGCCGCGAGTCTGACTTTGTTGTCCTGCGCGATGAGGCTCAATTTAACTTCGGCGGGCTGAACAATCTAGCCCTCCCCGCCGCGCGCGGTGAGTTGCTGGTATTCCTAAATAACGACATCGAAGCAGCAGAGCCCGACTGGTTGCGGGAGATGGTCAGCCACGCCGTGCGTCCGGAGGTAGGCGCGGTGGGCGCGCGCCTTTGGTATCCCGACGGAACCCTGCAGCATGGCGGCGTCGTGCTGGGCCTTGGGGGCGTCGCGGGTCACGCGCACCATCGGATTCCGCGCGGGCATCCGGGCTACTACAATCGCGCGTGGCTTCAGCATAATTGCTCGGCGGTGACGGCGGCCTGTCTGGTTGTAAGGAAGCAGGTATTCGAGGAGGCGCATGGCTTCGACGAGGTGAATCTGCCAATCAACTTCAATGATATTGATTTCTGCCTGAGGCTGCGTGAGCGCGGGCTGCAGATCATCTGGACACCATATGCAAATCTGATCCATTACGAATCCGCTTCGCGTGGGCATCACGCGACCCGCGGGCAACAGGCGCAATTTTTTCGAGAAGCGACCTACATGCAGGAACGCTGGGGCACCCAGCTGCTGCATGATCCGTTCTACAGCTCAAATCTGACGCTGCAGCCCCCCGGATACGAGATCGCGTTTCCGCCACGTTGGGCGTCGTTATTTGAGCAGCCTGTCCTTCAGCGAACGAGGGAGTGAAAAGGTGATCCATCGGAAAATCACCACATTTGCCTTCATTTTCCTCGCTTGGGGACTCCTCGTAGGGCTGGTCTATCACGACACTCCAAGCAATTTCCTCCGGGCAGAGAGCGGCTGGTATCTCTTCCTTTCCCATTCAGATCCGGCGGTCCGACATGATTTCGAGAAAATGCTGTTAACGAAGAGTTCCAATGGACACTACGCACCGTTGGCCTTTCTGGCGGAGTTCGAGACGGCAAAGCTGGTTGGATCTCGCGCTGCTTTTTGGAAATGGCGGCAGATTAGCGTGCTGACGGCGATGGCCTCTTTGTTGTTCCTGATCGCGCGCACAGGCGGGCGGGTACTTGGCTTGCCGCAGTGGAACGCCGGCTTTGCTGGCATGGCCGTCACTTCCCTTTTCATTTTTCAGCCATGGATGCGCGAGTTTGTGGCATGGCCGTTCACGATTATGCAACTCCTCTGGCTGCTGCTAAGTCTGCTGGCCCTCGCTAGCTTGGTGCAAATGTCCCGTCGTCCTCGGGAGGCACGCTGGCCTTGGGCCGCGGCGGGCTGCGCCTATGCCTCGCTCCACGTTTTTGGCCTGGGTTTGGCCACGATTGCTGCGACTGCAATGGTGCTGACAGGATTTTGGTTTTGCGACCGCCGTCAGCCCTCACCGGGAGTGGCGCCAACGTTTCGGCCGCTTCTTGTTCTTGGCTTTTTGACTCTCCTGCACGGTCTCTTGATGTTCACGCTCCTTTCCTCGACGCAGGGGACGGAGACAACGGCTTGCCAGCCGCTTCCTTTCATAAAGACCGCGCTGGGTTTCATTTCCAATTTCGCGCTCGCAACCTTACGCAATTCCCTCAGCACAAATCAACAGTTGTCCGGCAACGGCCCCGTGCATCTCATTCGGGATTGGCTCTATGGCGTTTCGATATTGTTAGGCTTCGGCTTGATTGTGGCGGCAGGATTATACAGGTGCTTACAGGAGAATGCCCCTCCGCAACGGCTCAAGTTTGTTTTCCGCACCTTTGCCGTTGTCTCATTCCTTTCTCTCATTGCCCTAGTCTCGGCGCGACAATGGTATGAACCGTCAGCCCATGGATTTGCGGATTTCCTGGTGGGGTCGCGATATCTTATCCCGGCCAGCTTCACCTTGATCGGCCTCCTCGCAGAGTTGTTTTTCGCGCTCTCGATTGCCCCGCGTCTACTCAGCGCGTGTTTGCTTACCGGGATTACTGCCTGCGCGTTGCTCGGCAATCTTCATTTTACCGCACATGTTTATCCGGTTGTGGTGCGGCAATCGGCCACTTCTCACGAACGGGCTTGGAGAGCGGTGGTGGCAATGGCGCGTGAATGCATCCAGGAGGGGCTTCCCATTCCGAACGTTCCTTTAGGGCAATTGACGCAAGAATTTTACGATTGGGATCTTAAATTATTTGAGCCTTTGCTGCGCGCGGACTTGCACGTTTCGCGTGAGCACGATCTGCAATTT
Source organism: Chthoniobacterales bacterium (assembly GCA_013694945.1). Lineage (GTDB taxonomy): Bacteria > Verrucomicrobiota > Verrucomicrobiia > Chthoniobacterales > UBA10450 > JACCTI01. Next base: position 144 of record JACDBM010000343.1, on the reverse strand, counting down.
GTCTCCTGGCAGGAATTTTTAAATGGCTCGCGTGACGGATATGCGCCTGTGCTTTCGCTGCCGAAGGTGCAGCGCGAACTTCGCTTGCGGATCGATAGATAAATGGCGCCGTCGTGAAGACAATGCGCCTTGCTTTTGACCGCC
>JACDBM010000341.1 GCA_013694945.1 Chthoniobacterales bacterium | reverse complement strand
TCTGACTCGTGAAGCGGCCGTGGTGCAGCTCTAAATTCACGTTCGGATTGGCTGCCGAGAGACGATCGCGCGCAGAGTCGAGCTTCGAACGCCCGATATCGGTCGTGCCGTGCAAAATTTGTCGCTGCAGGTTTGAGAGCTCGACGCGGTCCGCATCAATCAAGCCGAGGGTGCCGACTCCCGCCGCCGCAAGATAGAGGGCGGCCGGCGAACCAAGGCCACCCGCACCGATGCACAGCACGCGCGCCGCTTTCAAGCTTCGCTGTCCCGCGACCGTCACCTCCGGCATGATCAGATGACGTGAGTAGCGGCGGCGCTCCTCGTCGGTGAATTCCACGCCCGCGCGGCGGTCTTCCTGAATGATGCTCCCGCTCATCTCTTGATCACTTTAGCACGAAGGAGCACTAGCTCTGCACCAGGTCCCAATTGATGCCGACGATGCGTTTCTCGGCGAAGCGTTTGAGCGATTTCGGGAAAGCCAGAAAGGTCGCGCCTTTACGCTCACAGAACTCCACCAAGCCAAAATCCGTTCCGCTTTCCGTCTGCAGGATTGTCATCACCCGATGATTCTTCACCAAGGTCTGGAAACGCCGATCCAACTTCGGCTTCTGCCAGAGGGTGTAAACTTCCGGCGCCCCGGATTTCTCCACCACGGCGGCAAGCCGGATGGTCTTTACCTCCAACAGTTTCATGTCGCACTTGCTCACGGCAACGGTCCGAGAAAAGAGTCCGCCAGAGAACTACGGCAAAGAGGATCAGACTACCGTTGCTGCATTCCTGCCCTGGCGGGGTTCGTAAGTCCGCAGTCCATAGCCCCTGACGGAGCCGAAACATTGCGCACGAGCGGGCGGTGACGCAATCGTCATTCTTTCGCGGACAGGAGATCCGTTCGCCCGCGTTGACGCACCTCGGCAGTTCTGGTTTGATCGCGGCCGTGAAATCGCTCCTGCTTTTTTCTTCCCTGCTGGCCTGTGCTTCCTGCACGACCCTGGAAAATCGGCGCGATCTCTACCGCTCACCCGCGGAAGGCCACGAACACTGGCATCGCCATCCGCCGCCTACCCGTTGGTCGACGACCCGGACTACGACGACGAGCACAACCACGACAAGTGGCGCGGTCGAGCGTCAGGGCGTGATCACCTTCCCCGAGGAACCACCGCCCGAGCGCTAGGGTGCGAGCAAACTCAACGTTCGTTAGGCGAACGGCATGTTCATCTTGATGCGGGCGACGTCTGTGCTGTCGACGACGGCCGACTTGGACATGTGACGCTTCAATTTTCCACTCTTGGCTGAGAGCAAATGACGGCGCGAAGCGTGTTGGCGCAAAACCTTCCCCGTTCCGGTCAGCTTGAACCTTTTCGACACGGCTTTCCGCGTCTTACTGCGCGCAATCGACTTCGGCATAAGGCGCGGAAGATAGGCGCGGTTCGCTGCGGAAACAACCGCTTTCCTGCTCTGGCCGTGCTCTCTTGCCTGAGCGCGACGATCCCGATAAACTAAGGGCCATGAGTGCCGCCGAGTTGATTGAGCAGATCAAAGCCCTGTCTCCCGCCGACCTGGAGATCGTGCGGGAATTTGTCCTAAACGGACAGATTCGAAGCGGGCAAGGCGAAGTCCGTTACGTTTCTGACGAGGGCTTCGATCAAGCAGCGGGTGGCGTCTTCGAGAAGCACGACGAGCTTCTGCAGAAGCTCGCGAAGTAGTGGAGCCACTCTTTCTCACTTTGGAGCAGGTGCTCCGCGTTCATAGAGAATCGCTGCAGCGCCACGGCGGTAGCCCGGGAATTCGCGACGAGGGAATGCTTCGGTCCGCAGTCGATCAACCACTAAACCACTTCTTCTACGGCGCTGCTGATCTCTTCGGGATCGCCGCGGCATGCGCTTATCATATAGCGCAAGCGCAGGCCTTCCGGGACGGAAACAAACGGACGACGATCGTTGCAGCGCTGACTTTCCTGGAACAGAACGGAGTCGCAACGAGGAGATCGACCGCTCGCCTTTACGAGGCCATGGCCGGCATCGCCGAACGGCGGCTCAACAAAGCGGATCTGGCTGCTGTTCTTCGTGAGGTGTTCAGTCGATAGTCGCGCCCATTCTTGTGATGGAAAACTCCACTCCCGCCAAACCGCACGTCATCATCGTCGGCGCCGGATTCGGCGGACTTGAAGCTGCGAAGCTGCTCGGCCACAAACCGATACGAGTGACGGTGATCGACCGGACAAATCACCACGTCTTCCAGCCGCTCCTTTATGAGGTCGCGACGGCGGCACTTTCGCCCGCGGATATTGCTTCGCCGATTCGCGGTGTGTTGAGTAAATTTCCGAACATCGATGTCGTGCTCGCGGAGGTGAGAGGAATCGATCTGACCGCCAAAAAGCTGTCAGCGGGGGAGCAGGACTTTTCGTATGATTATCTGATTCTCGCCACCGGCTCCCGGCATTCTTATTTTGGAAAAGACGAGTGGGAGAAGCTCGCGCCCGGGCTGAAGAGCCTGGAGGACGCGGTTGAGATTCGGCGCCGCCTGCTGCTGGCGTTCGAATACGCGGATCGCATAACTGATCCCGCCGCGCGACAGGCGGCCATGACCTTCGCTGTCATCGGCGGCGGTCCGACCGGAGTGGAAATGGCGGGGGCCATCGCGGAGATTTCTCGTTATACGCTGGCGAAAGATTTCCGACATATCGATCCGTCGCTGGCCCGTGTCATTTTGATCGAAGGCGATGAGCGCGTGCTCTCGAGCTTTCCGGAGGATCTGTCTGCCAGTGCGATGAAGCAATTGCGCGATCTTGGCGTCGAACTGCGCCTCGGCGTTCATGCCGAGAACCTGACCGAACAGGGGCTTGAGGTGAGGGGTGAATTCATTCCGTGCCGGGTGAAGATTTGGGCGGCAGGGAATACGGCATCTCCCGTCGGCAAAATGCTCGGCGCACCGCTGGATCGTCCCGGTCGCGTGATCGTGAACGAGGACCTAACGATTCCCGGACACCCCGAAGTGCAGGCGATTGGCGATCTCGCGAACTTCTCGCATCAAACCGGCAAGCCCCTTCCAGGAGTTTCTCCGGTTGCGATGCAGCAGGGCCGTCATGCGGCGCGCAACGTTCTCACAATGATTGAGGGCGGAAAGCCGCAGCGCTTCCGCTACCGGGACAAGGGGAGCATGGCGACGATTGGCCGCAACAAAGCGGTGGCCGATCTGAACTTTATCCATTTCAGCGGATTTCCTGCCTGGCTCGCCTGGCTTTTCATTCACATTATTTTCCTGGTCGGCTTCCGCAATCGTGTCGCGGTGTTGCTGCAATGGGCCTGGGCTTACTTCACCTTCAATAAAGGCGCGCGTTTGATTACACGGAATTTTCAGGCGGAACTGCGGCCGCCTTCATAGCCGGCGCAACGGCGGATGAGGGCACGTTACGTTTTGCCGAACTACCGCGTCGCGGTAGTCGGCGCCGGCGCAATCGGCGGCTATTACGGCGCGAAGCTGGCGTACTTCGGACGCGATGTGCATTTCCTGATGCGCGGTGATTTGCGCGACGTGCGCCGATTCGGGCTTCGGATTCGCAGTAAGTCGGGCAACATCCGGCTGGCGAAAGTAAACTGCTACCGTTCGACGGAAGACATCGGGCCCTGCGATCTGGTGTTGATCGCCGTGAAAACGACCGGAAACGCGGACTTGTTGCACCTGATTCCGCCGCTGCTGCACGAGCGCACGATGCTCCTGACTCTGCAGAACGGTCTGGGCAACGAGGAACTACTCTCCGCAGCTTTCGGTGCCGAACGGGTGCTCGGTGGTCTCTGTTTTGTTTGTCTGAATCGCGTCTCTCCCGGCGTCATCGAGCATTACGATCATGGCCGGCTGATTGTCGGTGAATACCAGCGTTACCCGGCGGCCCGGACCCACGACATTTCGTGGGAGTTCAAGCGATGCGGCGTAGTCTGCACCGTAACCGAAAATCTGATGCGCGAACGCTGGCGCAAGCTGATCTGGAACATCCCTTTCAATGGGCTGGCGATTACCGGCGGTGGAATCGATACGGCAGCGATACTAGCCCGTGGTGAATTGCGCGCCCTCACCCTCGCTTTGATGGAGGAAGTGATCACGGCGGCCAATAAATACGGCTGCATGCTGCCGAGCGCCGTCGCCCTTGAGCAGATCAGGCGGACGGAAACGATGGGCGCATACAAGCCGTCCACTTTGATCGATTTCGAAGCCGGCCGCCCGCTGGAGGTGGAGGCAATCTGGGGCGAGCCGCTTCGGCGCGCGTTGGCAGCCGGAGCGGTGGTGCCGCATCTGGCCGCGGTGTATGACGAAATCAAGTCAATCGACGAAGAGCGTCAACGTCGCGCCAGCGAAGAATCCGAGCCGAAGGTGGTGTGATCGCCCACGTGAGCGCGCGCTCGAAGATCGAGGTGCAGAATTCGCAGCGGCGCCGGCGCGTCAACGTCCAGGAGCTACAGCGATTTGCTGAGCGCGCATTGCAGCTCGTCTTGCGTGTTCCCAGCGTGGCTTCGAGTGAGCTTCAAAATCTGGCCTCGCTCAGGGTGATCCTGGTGTCGGATCGTCGCATGGCCGCGCTGCACCGGAAGTTTATGAACATGCAGGGCGCGACGGACGTAATCACCTTTCAACACGGCGAAATCTTCGTGAGTGTGGAGACGGCGCAGCGAAACGCCGCACGCTTCCGCACCTCCACGAAGAATGAGCTCAAGCTCTACCTTGTGCATGGTTTACTTCATCTCCATGGCTTCGATGACAAGTCTTTCCCGGACGCGAGTTTGATGGAGGCTGCCCAGAAACGCATCCTCCTGGCCTGTATCAGTTGAAGCCTGAGTAATGCCCGGGGTAGCGGACGCTTTCAGCGTGCTGGTCGCCGCATTCTGCAGCGACGAACTTCTGGGGGACGTGAGAATTCCAGGAGCGATGTAGATGAGGCACGGCGACATCGCTCCCACTATGAGGAATGACCGCGGGCGACGGGTGGAAGCGCACCTGGCACCATTGCGCCTGCAAAAGTTCGTAATCGCAGAATGCGATTACCAGCACGCAACGAGCGTGCGCTACCCAGGACTTCGATATCCGCCGTCCTTCTGCTCACGTTTCATCGGATACACTGCACCAGCCTCTCCAGAGTCACGTCCGGAATGTGGAAACGAACTCCGGCGGGTTTGAACTGACCGCATCGTATGTTACGGTTTCGACCATGGCTGCTCGCCATTGTCCTCGTGGTCAGTGATCGTTAGACTACGAAGCTATTCTCATGGACGCTCCTTTCCTCGCCGCAACTGAGAGTCCGGTGATCGAGCAGGAAACGCGTTCCCGTGAGAAACTCGATCTCCCGTGGCAGGTGGTGGTCCATAACGATCCGGTCAACCTCATGACCTATGTAACGATGGTGTTTCAGAAGGTCTTCGGTTTTAGTCGCGAAAAGGCCGAGAAGCACATGCTCGAGGTGCATCGGGACGGTCGCTCGATCGTCTGGAGCGGCCTGCGCGAACGCGCCGAGCTTTACGTCCAGCAACTGCACGGGTATTTGCTCCTCGCCACCCTGGAGCGTACGTACTAATGGAAGTTCGTCAGCACGCCGGGGTTTTGGAGATTTCCGAGATCGATCCGTTTCTGGCCGAGTTGTTGCGTCAGGTTCCTGAGAGCACGAAAGCGGAAGGCGTCGAAGCGGCCGAGCGGCGCTTGTTCAGTTTACCGGCGGAAACGAAGGAGACGGAGCTCTGCGCGGAGTGGAAAGTATACGTCGAACCCGAGCTGCGGCGGCTTTTTCAAACCGCGACGGAAACGGTTGTCGCCGACCTGGAGCCGTTGAACGGGAATTCGAAGCCGTTTGCGAATTGCACCCTCCGCATCCCGCTAGCGCACGCCGAGGCCTGGCTAAACGCGTTGAACCAGGCGCGGCTGGTGATCGCGTCGAAATACGGCTTCACCGAAAGCGAGCTGTGCGATCACTACCGCTCGCCCATTGGATCTCGGCGCGATCTCAGCCTCTTCCAGGTGAACTTTTATGGATTCCTTCAGGAGTTCATCCTTCAGGAGACGCACGGTGGTTCGTCTGATTCAACCTCCAAAGGCGAACAATGAAGGTGGAGGAACTCAGCGCGCCGCACCTAACGAGTTAGGTAGAATTGCGCTGCCGCACCATCGTCATCAACCGCTCTTTCAAAGCGTGTGATGTCTTTTCTGGCCGAAGGCTGAGCGCGAACGCTTCATGCAGGTTGTAACATTCCGCGATGAAATCCTCAGCCTCTTGCCCAAACTTTCTGCGCGCCTCCTCAAACTCCGCCGTCTCTTCTGCCTCCAGCGCGCCGATTACGTAGAGCCTGGCGCGGTTCTGGAATTCTTCATAGCTCATCACGCAGTTCCTTCAGGCCGTCATAAATCTTCTTTAATCCCAGCTCGAGCCGGGTTTTCACCGTGCCTAAGGGTGTATTCGTTTTTGCCGCAATTTCGCGCTGACTCATCCCGCGAAAAAATGCGAGAT
>JACDBM010000322.1 GCA_013694945.1 Chthoniobacterales bacterium | reverse complement strand
TCTTCGCCATCACAACCAGGACGCCGGCCTTGATCAGATTCGTGCACCAGAGCTTTTCGCCATTCAATATCCAGGCGGAGCCATCTTCGGAAAGATCTGCGCGCAAGCTCATGTTCGCGGGATCAGAGCCGGCGTTCATTTCCGTCAACGCGAAGGCCGAGATTTCTTTGCGGGCGACGCGCGGCAGATACTTCGCCTTCTGCTCTTCGGTGCCAAACAAGAGCAACGGCTGCGGAACACCAATGGACTGGTGCGCGGAAACCAGCGCGGTGAGATTCGCATCCCAACTGCCGAACAACATGGCCGCGCGGCCGTAATTGACCTGCGATAAGCCAAGGCCGCCGTATTGCTTCGGCACTTTGATCGCGAACGCTCCCATCGCGAACAAGTCGTCGATATTCTTCTGTGGGATCTCACCCGTGCGGTCGATCTCATCGGCGTCTACATTTTCGTGTAGGTAAGCTTTGAGCTGGGCGAGGAATGCTTCCCCGGCGGTCTTGTCTTCCGCGCTCTGCTCCGGCCACGGGAAAATGCGGTCAAAGGTAAACTTACCGACGAAGAGATTGCTCGCGAAGCTGCCGCGTTCGTCCAGCGGATCACGCGAGCTTTCCGCCAGCTCCAGTGCGGCGGCTTTGCCCGCCGACATTTTCGACGTGTCGATTACGGATGCCGCCGACTTCTCCGACTTGGTGCCGGTCTCAGCTTTGATTTGTTCAGGCGGGGCTTCGAGCGGTGTCTTCATTAAATTTCGTTCCGTCTTGAGCATGGTGGCGGAGCAGGTCGCAAGGGATAAACTTCTCCCCTGCCCGCGAACGTAGCCCATCCATTTCCGTCACGATTCTCCTCAATCCAACATGATCAGCGTAACGCAACGGGCCGCCGCGGAAGGGCGCGAAACCGGTTCCCATCATCATGCCGAAATCTGCATCCTCGGGCGTCGCGACCACCTTCTCCTCAACGCAACGCGCGGCTTCGTTCACCATCAAAAACACGAGCCGTTCGACGAGGTTTTCAGCCGCGAAGTTTTCTCCAGACGACTGTCGCCATTCACCAAGCGCCTCATTCTCTGTCTGCGCTTTGCCTTCGTAATTGTAAAAGCCGCTGCCTGATTTCCGCCCGAGCAGTTTTGCGCTGAGCATCTTGCGCAAAATCTCCGGCGAGCGATCGCGACGGCCGAATGGCTTCTCCAGTGTGTCCGCGATGTCGACCGTGATGTCCAGGCCGATTTCGTCAATCAACCGCAGCGGACCCATCGGCATTCCCCAGTCGAGTAAAGCATCGTCGATCTTTTTCCCGCTCACACCCTTCTCAAAGAGCTCCGCAGCGTCGAGCAGGTAAGGAAACAAGACGCGGTTTACAAGGAAACCCGGGCTGTCCTGCACGACGACCGGCAGCTTCGCAATTTGCCGCGCGAAGGCGAGCGCGCGCTCGACGGTTTCAGGAGCGGTCTTTTTTCCGACGACTACTTCCACCAGTTTCATTCGGCTGACGGGATTGAAGAAATGGAGGCCGATGACGCGGCCCGCCTGACCCGTGGTCGCGCCCAATTCGGTGATGGAAAGAGCGGACGTGTTCGTGGCGAGAATCGCGTTTTCCGGCGTCTTAGCCGCGAGGTCGGCGAAGATCTGCTTCTTGATCTCAAGCTTTTCCGAAGCGGCTTCGATCACAATGCCGACCTTGCGCATCTCCCCCGGATTAGTCGAAGCGACGATGCGCGCCCGACCTTCCGTCGCCCTCTCTTCACTCATCAACCCGCGTTTTACGGCGTCGCCGTAGGTCTTCTCGATGTTCTCCAGGCCGCGGTCGAGTTGTTCGCGATTTACGTCTCGTAAAATGACGGAGACGCCGCGCGAGCTGAGCCACTGCGCGATGCCGGAACCCATCACACCCGAACCGATGACTGCGGCGTGCGTGATCTTCTCGGCGGGAATTTTCGAGGTTCCTTTTCGAAATTTGTCGCCCAGGAAAAAATTCCGAATCAAATTCTGCGTGGTCTCGGTTTCACCGAGCTCGACAATCGCATCCAGCTCCATGCGGAGCGCTTCGTCGATTGTTCCGTTGCCGCCCTTCGAAATGATCGCGAGGGCGCGTGCAGGGGCGGCATTGTGGCTGCGTGACGCAGACAATTGTTTCTCCGTCGCGGATGGCTGCGCCGCCTTTCGCTTGCCCTTCCTGAGTTGATTTCGCGCGGCCTCAAGGAGCTTTTCACGCGCGACGACTTCATCGACGAGGCCCAAGCGCAAGGCGTCGTCTGCCGAATAAAGCTTACCTTTCAGGATCACTT
>JACDBM010000296.1 GCA_013694945.1 Chthoniobacterales bacterium | reverse complement strand
ATTCGCCGCAAGTATGAACCGCCATCGTTTCGAGCTTCTGCTCGGTCACTTGTCCGATGCCCCAAAGTTTTCGCACCGGTAGATCGAGCATGAATTCCGGCACTGCCTCTCGCGTGATTTCACACTGTCCGTTTGGTTTCCTCAGATCGCTTGCGATCTTTGCGATCAACTTGTTAGGTCCGATCCCGGCCGACGCGGTTAGCCGGGTCTTTTGCAAGATCATGCCCCGGATCACCTCCGCGAGTGCAGCCGGTGCGCCGGGATGCGCGCTGATGTCGAGATAAGCTTCGTCAAGCGAGAGCGGTTCCACGAGCGACGAAAAGCGATGAAGAATCCCACGAATGATGGCGGACTCGCGCCGATAAACATCGAACCGTGTCGGGACGATGATGAGGTTCGGGCAACGCCGGAGCGCCATAAACGTCGGCATGGCCGAGCGCACGCCGAATTCGCGCGCCTCGTAGTTGCACGTCGTCAGGACGCCACGTCGGTCACGGGCTCCGCCGACTCCGATTGGTTTTCCCCTGAGCGACGGCCGATCGCGCACCTCGATCGCGGCATAGAAACAATCCATGTCGAGATGGATGATGGCGCGTCGTTCTGTTTTGGCCGCGGATTCCACGAGGAGAATGTGTGCGCGCACTGCAATCAGCTCCAGCGGGCTGTGCCAGCTCGCCGTCGCCGTGAATTAGATCGCTCATCCGAATAAGCTCGGCTCCCAACAAGCTTTCGTTCATCAGCGAGCAATGCCATCAGCCAGTACCCGCGTTTTCATGGTACGTCACGGTGCAACGGTTCTCGGCGCGGAGGACCGTTTCGCGGGCGCAACAGATGTCCCGTTGTCGGAGGACGGACGCGCGCAGGCGCGTCGGCTGGCGATCCGTTTGCAGAAAGAACAGCTCGTGGGTGTTTATGCCTCTCCCCTCGGACGGGCCGTGGAGACAGCCAGAATCCTTTCGGAACCGCATGGGCTGACCCTGCAAACGCGCGACGGCTTGCGTGAAATCTCTCACGGCCGCTGGGAACAACTGACCCGTCGCGAAGTGGAAGAACGATTTCCCGCAGAGGCGGCGGAATGGGAGAAGGATCCGTATACGTTTGCGCCAAGTGGCGGCGAGAGCGGTCTCACGGTTACGGCACGCGCCTTGCCGGTGCTGATCGACCTTGTGCGCGCGCATGTCGCCGAAACCATCCTCGTCGTTTCCCATAAGGCGACGATTCGGCTCTTGCTCAGCTCACTGCTGGGCTTCGACGCGCGCCGCTATCGCGATAACCTGGACCTGAAGCCCGCGTCGCTGAGTGTCGTCGACTTCAAGAACCCAGGCGCTGCGCGTTTGACGCTGTTTAACGACACTTCCCATTACGATCAAATTCCGAACATCCCACAGTCACAGCTTTCCAAGACTTGGAATTCGGAAACTGAAGGGGATAAGGAGAGCAATCACTGACGCGTAGACGTAGCATTGCCATCGTTCCATCCCTCAGCTTGTCGCTTCCGCTTTCGAAGGAATCGCGAAACTCTCGATCTCGCGCTTGATTTCGTGGACGAAGTTGGCCGCGCCCGCGCCGTTCACGACCCGGTGATCGAATGTGAGCGAGAGCGTGATGACCTCCGCGGTTTGATTGTTCCGGCCATTGCCCAGCATCTCATGATGCGCTGAGCCGACGAAGAGTGTGCCGACTGATGGCGGTACCACAATCGGAGCCGCGGCGCGCACGCCGAAGGAGCCGAGACTGCTGATCACAATGGGCGCGTTGACCGCGTCCACGCGGCCGCCGCGGGTTCCTTCGACTGCTTCATCATAGCCTTTCACAAACTCATGCCAGCCACGCCTGTTCGCCTTCGTCAAGACTGCGGTCGCGAGACGATCGTTTGCGAGCGAGACGGCTACGCCCAGATCGAACTCGGTCTGTTCAACGATGGAGTCGTCCTCGAGCATGATGCGCCGGAAAGGCGCGTGCTTTTCCATCGCACGAACCACGCCCCAAGCGATCATCACCGACGGCGAGGCCGCGCTTTCGCCATCGTTTTGCTTCGCGGACTCGCGAGCGGCACGGATCGCATCCCAACGCGCATCGATCTGCAGGTTTGCAGCCACGACTCGACCGAGGCGACGGGTAATGGTGGGTGATAAAGCCGGCTCGATGATCGCCGGCTCGCGACTGGTTTTCGGCCGGGCCCTCTCCTGCGGTTCAACGGCTGCTTCACGCCTTTCCCCAATACCATCGCGATCAGACGAAGCTTCGGCCTTCGCCTCGAGTTGATCGTCCCATGTAGCCTCAGAGCTGAGAACCGTTCCGATCACCTGACCGATTTCGACCGTCGCTCCCACTTCTGTTTTCCATTCGCCCATCGTGCCCGCGAACGAGGACTCGATGGGATAAACCGCTTTGTCCGTCTCTACTTCACAAAGTGGATCATCAAGTTCCACCGAATCGCCCGGATTTTTGAGCAGTGTCACGACCTTCGCGTTGCGGATGCCTTCGCCCATGATCGGCACGGTAATAGTCTGCGGCCGCGACGTTGTTGATGCCAGGGGCATTGACCCCGGCGGCTTCTTCGTTGTAGCTGGGGGCATCGACCCCGGCAGCTTCGATTGCAGATCGGACCCCGCGCCGGGGTCACCGCCCCCGGCTACAATGCGCCCACGTCCGCTGCTGATCGACATCGACCGCTTCACGGCCGCGACAATCCGCTCCACATCCGGCAACGCGGCATATTCATAGATCGGATTATAGCCGATCATCACATTCGTCTTGCTGACCAGAATCGGCGGGCTGACGAAGGCGCTCCAGATTTCCGGCTGGGTTGCGAGTTGCGAAATGATCATCTGCCCGACGCTGCAATTTTCGCTGTCCTCCTGGACGATAACGAGCCGGCCAGTTCGCCGGACAGACTCCTCGATCGCGGAGCGATCCCAAGGCACGATCGACCGCAGGTCCCAAAGGTCGATGCTCACTTCGCTGCCAATTTTCTCCAGAGCTTCGAGCGATTTCTCCAACGTGTTTCCCCAGGCGACCAGCGTCACCTCGGATCCGCTGTGCCGCTTACGCGCGACGCCCAGCGGCACCGCTTGAACGGGCTGTGTGGACTCGTGTTCCGCCCAGAGCAGATGCTTGGGGATGAGGACGAACGTTGGATCCTGGCAATGCATTGCCGTCCAGAGCAGACCCGCGGCGTCCTCAGGCGTGCTGGGAATAGCGACGTTGATGCCGGGAAAGTGGGCGAGCGCGGCTTCGTTGGCCTGGCTATGCCAGAGACTGCCACCAGGAAGATAGGCGCCGTAAGGAGCGTAGATCACCACCGGGCAAGTCCACGTGCCGAATGATCGCCAGCGCAACGTGGCCAGGTTGGTGACGAGCTGATTCCAAGCCGGGCCGATGAAGTCGATGAATTGCAATTCAAACACCGGCCGCTTGCCGTAGGATGCGAGGCCACACGCCACGCCCATGATGGTGGATTCAGCGAGCGGCGAATTGTAAACCTGCTGCGGGAATTCGGTCGAAAGCTTCTGCGTTAAACGAAAGACGCCACCCTTCGGATCTTCCACATCTTCGCCGAAGATGATGCGGTCGGCGCTCCTCTCGAGGCCCAAGCGGAGCGTTCGGTTGATCGTGTCGCCAATGCGGTATTTCCCAGCGGGCAGGACTTCATCAGTTAGTCGCGGCAACTCTGCCGTGACCTGCAACTCGAGCTCGTCGGCGGAAGGGTCTTCTGCGCGCTCCGCCTCGGTGAATTCTTTGCGAATGCATTCCTTAATTTCCTTGTCGAGTTTCTCGTACTCATCCGCGGCCATGAGCCCTTCTTGAATCAAGCGCTCACTCCAAACGCGCAACGGGTCGCATTTCTCGCATTCCGCCAGTTCTTCTGCACTTCGATAGAGCTTGTGGTCATCCGAGCTCGTATGACTCGAGAGCCGTTCCATGTTGACCCAGAAAAAGGCCGGACCTTTGCCGCCGCGCATCGCTTCGAAAGCTTCCACACCTTTGTCGTAGATCTGCTGCACATCCGAACCGTCGACTTCCTGCCAGTCGTTAGGCTGAAGGACATCGAGGGCGCGCGGGGTGATTTTGCGCGTGGGACTGCTGATACCGTATTTATTATCCTCGACCACGAACAGAACCGGCAGCTTCCTCTCCTTCGCAAAACAAACGGCCTCGAAGAAATCGCCCTGCCGCGTCGCCGCATCGCCCACCGTCGTCACGACGACATTCGGCTTTTTGTCGAGCTGAATGCCCCAGGCGATGCCGCAGGCCGGGAGCAGTTGCGAGCCTGTCGGTGTCGGAACGCTCCAAATGCCGCGCTGCGCGTAGCTGTAATGCGAAGGCATCTGACGGCCGTGGCTCTGGCCTTTGCGTTTCGCGAAGTAATCAAGCGCCAGCTCACGCGAGGCGACGCCACGGCCCAGCACGAGACCGCGGTCGCGGTAGTAGGGGCAGACATAGTCGCCCTCGACCATCGCGATGCCCAACGCCGCGAGCCCTTCGTGGCCCATGCCGGAAACGTGGAAATGACCTTTGCCCTGGCGATTCAGATTTTGTTCGCGCAGGTCACCATGACGGCTTTCGAGCAGGATGTGCAGGAGACGGAGCTTATTTTCTTTGGTGAAAGCCGGCATGCGGGATGAAAAGGTTGAGAGTTAACGTGAGAGGCTACGAGCCTGCTCGCGAACTCTCACCCTTCAACTATCAACTCTCAACCCTGCGCTGCTAAAGCGGCGCGATGCGGATCATAAGAAAAACTAGCTCGCGAAGGGCCTTAGTCATCAGTCCGCGTCTGCTTCAAGGTACTTTCGAGATTTTTCTCCGCGAGCACCCGCGCTGGTGCAGAGCGCCGCCATCCGATATAGGTGTGCGTATGACTTCAGCCACCGTATCCAGGGAGCAGAGCAGGGGAGTGATCCACCGCTATCGCGAGTTTCTGCCGTTGTCCGCGGAAACGCCCAATGTATCGTTAGGCGAAGGGGACACTCCGCTTATCTC
>JACDBM010000293.1 GCA_013694945.1 Chthoniobacterales bacterium | reverse complement strand
TTTTTCCCAATCATGTTCGAGCTGACAGTGCTCGTCTCCGCGTTCACCGCTTTTTTCGCGATGCTGGTCATGAACGGGCTGCCCCGCTGGTATCACCCGATCTTCAATTGGGATCGTTTCAGCCGCGCGACCAATGATGCTTTTTTCCTCGTGATCGAAGCGCGCGACCCGCGTTTCACCGAAGGCGAAGCACAGCAGCTCCTGGAGGAGAGCGGCGGTCAGCACATCACGGTGGTGCATGAAGATTAGGATGAGATCGCGCCCACACATTCTCGGAACCGGCTCCGCTGCTGTTGTTGGGTCGACGGAGTTCTGTCGCCGCGATGCGCGGGCACTGCGAACCCAGTCTTGTCACGCCGACAGAGAGGCGTCGCTCCGACAGTTCATGGCCACATCAGGGGAGCGAGCCTGATATGTTGCGCGGCTTCTTTCTCATTTTCCTGCTGCTTGGTCTGGCGATGGTCGCGTTCCTAGGTTTCCGAGGGCAGCGCAGCACGGGCGCTCCTATCGAAGTTTTCCCGGATATGGTGCGCCAGCCGAAAGTGCGGGCGCAGGCGCCGCTTGGTTTCTTTGGCGACAACCGCGGCTCGCGGGTTCCGGTTCCCGGCACGGTGCCGATCGGATACGAGATGCCGGTTCCGGCAACGGAAGCGGCCCCCGGCGCGCCGGTTGTTCCTCCTGGGACCGAACACCACTCGCAGATCGCGTTCAGCGCCGGGACGGACTACCCAAATACCGGCAAAATGGGCAGCAACTGGGGCACGGGAATTCCGATCGAAGTCACACCGCAAGTGATGGCGCGCGGCGAGCAGCGCTTCAACATCAACTGCGCGGTTTGCCACGGGATGGCGGCCACCGGCAACGGGATCGTGAAGCAGTATGGCCTCACGACTGTGGTGAGTCTTCAGGATGAACGCATCCGGAACATGGCCGACGGGGAGATCTTCGATACGATCACCCATGGCAAGAACACGATGATGGCGTACGGCCCGAACGTTCCCGTGAACGATCGGTGGGCGATCATCTCTTATCTTCGCGCTTTGCAGCGTAGTCAGAACGCCACCGCTGCCGATGTGCCGCCTGAAGCGCAGGCAGAACTGGAGAAACAATGAGCGAACGATCGCACGTTGTGCCCACCCCGGAGGGCGAGTATTTCGAGAGTACCCGTTTTGCCGGCCTCTCGCTCATCGCGGGGCTGCTCGCCCTCGTCGGGCTCGGAGTGAGCCTGATCGCGGCTTTTGTCTGGCCAGAGCAGTTCGCTTATTCGTGGCTCTTCGGGTTTGCCTTCTGCTTCACGATCTGCGCCGGCTGTTTCTTCTGGATTATCGTGCACCACGCGGTGGATGCCGAGTGGTCGGTTGTGGTGCGGCGGCAATGGGAGAACATCGCGCAATCACTGCCGCTCCTGGCGCTTTTCTTCATCCCGGTGATTCTATTCCGGCATCATCTTTATGAGTGGACGAATATCCCTCCTGGCCAGGATCATTTACTCGACTCAAAACGGGCCTATCTGAATTTTCCCTTCTTTCTCATTCGCGCCGTCGTCTTCTTCAGCTACTTCACGATCTTCGCGTTCCTTTTCCGGAAAATTTCCACCGGGCAGGACCGCGACGGAAATCCAGCGGCCACGCTCCGCATGCGGCGGCTCGCGTTTGTCGCACTGCCACTCTTCGGCTTGTCGCTTACTTTCGGTGCGTGGGATTGGCTGGCCGCGCTCGACTATAAATGGTTCTCGACCATGTGGGGTGTTTACATCTTCGCCGGCGCCTGCGGCAGCGCGATGTCATTGACCGTCCTCGTCATGGCTGCCCTGCGCCACGGCGGCTATGTGAGAGAGACCGTCACGATCGAGCATTTCCACATCATGGGGAAGTGGATGCTCGCTTTCACTGTCTTCTGGGCCTACATCGGCTTCAGCCAGTACATGCTCATCTGGTACGCAAACATCCCCGAAGAGACCGAATATTTCATTCTCCGAAATACCGAGAGCTGGAATCTGCTCAGCCTCCTGCTCGTGGTCGGACGCTTCTTTGTTCCGTTTGCTTTGTTGCTCCTGCGCTCGACAAAAAAGAACGTACGGACGCTCTGTCTGGTCGCCGGTTGGATTCTGTGCATGCAGCTTCTCGATATGTATGTGGTTGTTCTCCCGGAGCTGCATCGTACCGGCGTCCATTTGAGTCTTCTCGACATTTTCCCGGTGCTCGGAATCGCCGGGACGCTCGTCTTTTTCTACCTCCGGATCGTGGGTAAAACTTCGCTGTTTCCAGTGCGTGATCCGCGCCTGATCGAATCCCTTCGGATCGTGAACTAACCGTGGCTGCCGAGGACGTAGACTTTAGTTTCGACCAGCCGCGCTCCGTCTTTAGAACATGGCTCGGGGTTGTGCTCCTTTTCGTCGTCTTTGCCCTGTTCGTCTGGGCGGTGATGGGCGTCATGCCGCGAGGTGATAATTACGAACAGAAGCGTGCCACGGCTCGGCTGGAGAAACTCAAGACGACGAATGAAGAAGCCGGCACTGCCTTGCACAAATATGGCTGGGTGGATAAAGACAAGGGCGTCGCGCGAGTGCCGATTCAACGTGCGATGGAGTTGAGCGTCGCGGAACTCGTTGGGAAGAAACCCGCGCCGGCCAACCCGATTGCAACCGGGGCGGCACAGCCCGGACCACAAACGACAGCACCGATCACTCCACCCGCCGCGACGGTGCCTCCCAGTGCCACGACCTCTGCGTCGGCGGCCGCTTCTCCCAAAGCAACTTCAATTCATGGCGAAAACTCCGAGAATCGCGGGCAGCCAACGGGCGCGGCTAATCCGCCGAATGCCCCTCCCGGAACTCAGCCAGGACCCGATGCGACGCCGGCCGCTGCGCCGCCCGCGGGCGTGAGCCGTCCGCAACCTGGCGTAGGTGAGCCAACTGCCACTCCCATGCAATCACCGGCAGGAACTCCCCTCCCAGTGCCAGGAGCAACCCCATGAGCGTGGCCGAGCTTTTCGCGAAATTGCGCCGCTACGACAAGAACGCCGAGGTCATCTTCGACGAAGAGGAGCCCGTGGGACGGGCCACCGATTTGGTCATGCCGCGCCGTCGCTGGTTCCGAGGTGCGAGAAATTCGACCGCGAGCCAACCGATCGTTCCGGCCCGGTTTTCACCAAGAGGCCAATCGTTAACTTCACCAACCGCTCATGACCCCCGCTGAGATCCCGTTGACTCCGCCACCTTTCACCGCGGCCGTCGCCACGTCGCCGGAAGACGAGGTGACTAGAGGGGACGTGGAGCAGGTGGAGCGAGCGTTGATCGACGCCTCCACGCGGGTGCCTGTTTTAATGTTCTACACGTCAGCGGTGGTCTGGCTGCTCATCGGGACGCTGCTCGCCGGGCTGACCTCATTCAAAATGCACATGCCGGACCTGCTCGGCGGCGTGAGTTTTCTGACGTGGGGTCGTATTCGGCCAGCGCACATGAACGCGATGGTCTTTGGCTGGGCTTCGATGGTGGGAATTGGGACTTCCATTTGGCTGATGGCGAGGCTTAGCCGCACGACTCTGCGGCATCCATTGTTGCTGGTCGCAGGAGCGGCTTTCTGGAATCTTGGGGTGCTCCTGGGTCTGGGCGGCATCCTCGCTGGCGATAGCACCGGATATCAGTGGCTCGAGTTCCCTCCTTACGCCGCGCTTGTTCTCTTCGTGGCGTACTCGCTGGTCGTTTCGTGGGCCGTCCTGATGTTTCGCTTTCGTCGCGGAGGCCACATCTACATCACGCAGTGGTACTTGCTCGGCGCCTTTCTCTGGTTCCCGTGGCTCTACGGCGCGACGCAGATCATGCTTTTTGTAGTGCCGGTACAGGGTGTGATGCAGGCGGCGGTGAACTGGTGGTTCGTCAACAATCTGCTCTTCCTCTGGTTCGGGGCGATCGGATTGGGCACAGCGTACTACATGATCCCGAAGGTAATCGGCCGTCCCGTCTACAGTTATCACCTGGCTGCAATCGGTTTCTGGACCTACGCGTTCTTCGCCAGTTGGACGGGCATGCAACGCCTCGTGGACGGGCCTTTTCCGGCCTGGATGATCACCGCCAGCATTGCCGCTTCTATCCTGACCATCATCCCGGTGGCGACCGTTGGGTTGAATCACCACATGACCATGCGTGGCCACTTTGGACTAATGCGCTATAGCCCGACGCTGCGCTTCACTGTCTTCGGAGCGATCGCCTACACGGTTTTCAGTCTTGTTGGCATTGTTCTCTCATTGCGCTCCGTCGCGCGGTATGTGCAATTCACCCAAGCCAGCGTCGCTTATTCGCACCTTGG
>JACDBM010000252.1 GCA_013694945.1 Chthoniobacterales bacterium | reverse complement strand
GGTTCGTCTAAGCGGCGGCGAAGCGTAGCGATCTCGTCGTCCAGCTCGAGGATGCGGCGCTCGAGCGTGGTCCGGTCCATTGTCTCCGAGGTTTCGGCGTCGATGCCGCCCATGTCCCGGGTCTTGCGGGTATTCAGCGGAGCGGAACGCTTCGAGCCATCGCGGTAAATCGCGATCGCCTTCAGGCCAAGACGCCAGCCTTCCACGTAGGTGTTCATGATCTCGTCGACGGTCGCCGTTTCCGGCATGTTGACGGTTTTCGAGATTGCACCGCTCAGGAACGGCTGGGCCGCGGCCATCATCCGGAGATGACCCATGTAGCCTAACGAACGCTCGCCCTTGAACGCCTTGAAGGCGCAATCGAAAATCGAGAGATGTTCCGGCTTCAATCCGGACCGAATCGTTCCGGCTTCGCCGGTCGGGCTGGTAACGGTCACATCTTCGATCGTGTCGTGCTCATCGATGTGCGCGATGATGCGTTCAATCTCCTCTGAGTTGTAGCGCAGCTTCTCGAGAGCGGGCCGCACAGTCTGATTCACGATTTTCAGCATGCCGCCGCCGGCCAGGAGCTTGTATTTTACCAGCGCGATGTCCGGTTCGATTCCGGTCGTGTCACAATCCATCAGGAAGCTGATTGTCCCGGTTGGCGCCAGGACGGTGACCTGCGCGTTGCGGTAGCCGTATCGTTCTCCGAGAGTCGCGGCACTTTCCCAGACCTTCGCGGCTTCCTCTTTCAGATAGCCAAATTCCTCGTTCGCCTCGATCTCCGTGACCGCTGCGCGATGGAACTGAACCACCTCCTGCATGGGCGCGACATTGTCCTTTGCCAGGGGCTTTTCGACCCCGCTGCAACGCGCGTCCCGATAACCGGGGAACGGCCCCATCGCCTTCGCCATGCGCGCGCTCTGCTCATAGGCTTCGCCGGTCATGAGGGACGTGATCGCGCCGCAGATCGCGCGTCCTTCCGGGCTGTCGTAGCCGTAGCCATAGCTCATGATGAGCGAACCGAGATTGGCGTAACCCAGCCCGAGAGTCCGGAAGATGTGCGAGTTCTCCGCGATCTCTTTCAGCGGATAACTGGCGTTATCGACCAGAATCTCCTGCGCGGTGATGAAGATGCGACAGGCCGACTTGAAGCGCTCGACCTCGAAGGTTCCATCCGCGCCTTTGAACTTCATTAGGTTGAGCGAGGCGAGATTGCAGGCGGTGTTATCGAGGAAGAGATATTCCGAGCAGGGATTGGTAGAGTTTTGCCGGGCAGTGCCCTTGCAGGTGTGCCAGTGGTGGATCGTGGAATCGAACTGCATCCCGGGATCGCCGCACACGTGGGTCCCTTCCGCGATCTTCCGCAACAACGCGCGCGCGTCTTTTCGCTCGCACGGCGAACCGTCGCGCACGCGCTTCGTCCACCATTCGTTCCCCTCCACCGCCGCGTTCATGAACTCGTCGCTCACCCGCACGCTGAGGTTCTCGTTTTGATACATGACGGAGCCGTAGGCATCCCCGTTGTAGCTGCCGTCGTAACCCTGCTCGATTAGCGCCCAGGCTTTCTTCTCCTCGTTCTGCTTCGCGTCGATGAACTCTTCGATGTCCGGGTGCCAATCCTTGAGCGTGTTCATCTTGGCCGCGCGGCGAGTTTTCCCGCCGCTCTTCACCACGTTGGCCACCTGATCGTAGACCTTCAGGAAGGAGAGCGGCCCACTCGGTTTGCCGCCGCCGCTCAGTTTTTCCCGCGTGCTGCGCAGGGACGACAAATCGGTTCCCGTCCCGCTGCCATATTTGAAGAGCATCGCTTCGCTCATCGCCAGGCGCATGATGTCTTCCATCGTGTCGTCGACACTCTGGATGAAGCAGGCGCTGCCCTGTGGATACTCGTATTGCGACGGCGCACGCTCCGCCCGGCCACTCTCGCGGTTATAGAAGTAATTCCCGAGCCCTGCCTCACGCCCAATGCCGTATTGGTGGTAGAGGCCAACATTGAACCAAACCGGCGAATTGAACGCGCCATGCTGGTTCACGCACA
>JACDBM010000213.1 GCA_013694945.1 Chthoniobacterales bacterium | reverse complement strand
TCGATGTTGAATGCGGATGGCGAGGCAGAAATGGATGCGGCGATCATGGAAGGCCAGCATCTTGGCGCGGGAGCGGTCGCAGCAATCCAGGGTGTGCGGCATCCGATTTCGGTCGCTCGACGGTTACTCGAGACCGACACAGTCCTCCTGAGCGGCGAAGGCGCGTATCGATTTGCCGTCGAGACGAGTGGGGAACTGTGCGGGCCGGAGCAAATGATTCACGAAGAACAAATCCAGGAGTGGCGTGCACATCGCGCGAAGCGCGGCTCGGACACGGTCGGCTGCGTCGCGCTTGACTCGCATGGCAACTTCGCGGCCGGAACATCCACCGGCGGTTTAATGCACAAGCCGAAAGGACGCATCGGCGATTCGCCCCTGATCGGGTTGGGTCTCTACGCGGATAATGCCGCCGGCGGCTGCGCGCTCACCGGCGATGGCGAATCGATCATGCGGATGGCGCTCGCGCATCGCATCAACGATTCCCAGCTGCACGGGGCCGATGCCGACCAAGCCGCGGACGAAGCGATTGCTGTCATGGCCCGGCGAGTCGGCGGCGAAGCGGGTTGCATCGTGCTCGATCGGCAGGGCCGCATCGGTCTCGCGCACAACGCTGAGAATCTCGCTCATGCTTATCGCACGAACCAAATGAAAAGCGCCATCGCGTCCGTGAAGAAGACGAGCTGAGTGCCCGCGAAATAGACTAATGCATTGTGATGTTAGCCGAAGCAGTGCCAACCGACGCAGGCTAACCGCAAGGTTACCTTCATGTGAAGAGCTACCTGAGAATTCTATGATGACTATCACTCGACGAAAGTTTATTCGCGTTTCAGCGGCCGCTGGAGGAGCACTGAGTCTGGACATGCCGAGCGTGCGCGCCGGAGAAAAGACAGCGAACCCGTTGCGAATCCTGATCCTCGGCGGCACCGGATTTACCGGACCGTTCCAGGTGCGATACGCGATGGAGCGTGGCCATAAAGTCACGGTGTTCAACCGTGGCAAGACGCGTCCGGGCGAGTTACCGGAAGGCGTCGAGCAGCTCATCGGCGATCGGAACGGACAGCTCGATGCACTGAGGGATCGCACGTGGGATGTAGTGATCGACAACCCAACGAGTGTGCCGGTCTGGGTAAGGGACGCGGCTCAGATCCTGAAGGGCAAGGTAGATCGGTATGTGTTCATCTCGACGATCTCGGTTTACGCCGAGAACAGCAAACCGAACGATGAGTCCGGCGCATTGGCCAAGTATGATGGCGCCGACGCGATGAAGGAGACGCGCGAAACCTTGCTGGCTTCGGACTTCAGGCTTTATGGTCCGCTCAAGGCGCTTTCCGAGCAGGAAGCGGAGAAATGGTTTCCACAACAGACGCTCGTTCTCCGGCCTGGCCTGATTGTCGGGCCCGGCGATCAGACGGATCGGTTCACCTATTGGCCAGTGCGGATTGATCGTGGCGGCGAAGTGCTCGCACCCGGCGATCCCAAAGATCCGGTGCAGTTCATCGACGCGCGCGACCTGGCGGAATGGACGATTCGGATGGTGGAGAAGAGCGAGACTGGAATCTACAACGCCACCGGTCCGGGTACGCAGATGGGAGTGGGCGAAATGCTCGGGGAAATTAAGACAGCTCTTCGCTCCGATGCCGCATTTACGTGGGCGAGCGCAGATTTTCTGGAAGCGCAAAAAGTAGCCCCTTGGTCCGATATGCCGGTGTGGGTGCCACCGCTGAGTGAAGAAGGCGGGCTCAGCCGCACAAGAATCAAGCGCGCACTCGAGAAAGGATTGACCTTTCGTCCTTTAGCGGAGACTGCGCGCGATACGCTTGCGTGGTTCAGGACTTTGCCCGCGGAGCGCAAAGCAAAGCTTAAGGCTGGGATTACTCCCGAGCGTGAAGCGGAAGTGCTAGCGGAATGGCACAAGCAGCACGAACAAACACCTGGCTAACGCCGCGTCCAAACGCGTTTGCCAATCCTGAGCCGCGAAGGATCTCGCACCAGGATGAAAATATTGTGGGGAGCGCAATTTAGCTCTGCGGCGGTCGACGGTGGATTACTTGATGGAAGCGTGAACGTGGAAATCCTTTGGAGAGGTCCTTTGCCGTCTTCGCGGCTCATGATGACACACTTATCGTGATGGACGCCTGGTGGGTTCGTCTCCGCACAAAAGCCGTCGACGTGCAGCCCGACGAGCTGCGCGCGCTCGGGCTCGGATTCGTCTTCAACTTCATTGTCCTCGGCAGCTACTACGTGCTCCGTCCGATCCGCGACGAGATCGGCGCGGCGGGCAGCCTGGAGAATTTGTCGTGGATGTACACCGGCACGCTAGTCGCGATGCTGGTCGCGAACACGCTTTTCTCCGGGATTGTGGCCCGCATGTCGCGGCGGCGCTTCATCCCGATCGCCTACCGTTTTTTTATCGCGAATCTCATCCTCTTCTTTCTCTTGATGCGCACTCTGCCGGCCGCGCAGCAGATGTGGGTCGGGCGCGCGTTCTTTGTTTGGGTCAGCGTCTTCAATCTTTTCGTCGTGACGGTCTTCTGGGCTTTCATGACCGATGTTTTCAACACTGAGCAGGCGAAGCGCTTGTTTGGCTTTATCAGCGTCGGCGGAACGCTCGGGGGGATTGTGGGCGGCTTGGTCACGGCCTCGCTCGTGCATCTAATCGGCACGGCCAATCTGCTCCTCGTTTCCGCGCTCCTGCTCGAAGGCGGAGCCTGGTGCGTGCGCTTTTTCCCGACTGAGTTTAAAGGCGAACACGCTTCCACCATTGCGGAGGAACGCGAGACGGCGGAGCGCCCGATCGGCGGCCGCATTTGGGCCGGCTTCACTCACGTGCTCGGGTCGCCTTACTTGTTAGGCATATGCGCTTTCATTCTCCTGCATGCGATCACGTCCACTCTGGTCTACTTCCAGCAGGCGGATATCACTGGACGTGAATTCACTGATCGCGCCGCGCGCACCGCGTTCTTCGCGCAGCTCGACATCTGGGTGAACGTCCTCACGATCGTGGTGCAGCTCTTCCTCACTGGTCGCCTCCTGAAGTGGCTCGGAGTTGGGACCACTCTCGCCATGCTCCCGCTCCTCAGCGTCGCCGGTTTTCTCGCGGTGGGCGCAATGCCGACGCTCACGTTGCTTGCCATCTTCCAGGTCTCGCGGCGCGCTGCTAATTTCGCCCTTTCTCGTCCGGCGCGCGAGGTCCTCTTCACGGTCCTGCGACGCGAGGACAAGTACAAAGCCAAAAGCTTCATCGACACATTTGTTTACCGCGCCGGTGATCAGATCGGCGCCTGGTCATACCCGTTGCTGACCTGGTTCGGCCTGGGGCTGACGGGAATTTCTTTTGTCGCCGCGCCGTTGGCGGCAGGATGGTGCGTGCTCAGTCTCTGGCTCGGACGGAAGCAGAACGCGCTGGCTCATAGGCGGGAGCGAAGCGGATAGCCGGATTGCTTCGTGCGAGCGTTCAGAAACGCGCGATCCCAGAAAGGATCAGAACGCGATTCGGCCGCCGATCACGACGCTCGGCGAAAACACCTCGTACTCTGCCGGATTGGACGACGAAAAGTTTTCGATGAACGACGCCGTGACACCAATGCTGACATACTCTATCGGGGTCAGCACCGCGGACGCTCCGACGCTCAGGTTCAAATCCTTGCGCGAGGAGTCGAGCGGATCGTTGGTGTAAAACTGGATTTCCGGCCGGGCAAAAGCGGTAAGCTGAAGATGCTCTACAGGCGAGTAAAAGAAGGCCGTGTTCAGGTAACCGGCGACGCGATCAAAGGCTGAGGGATCGCCGTGCCGGTACTGCGAGCCTAGGGTGCCGGCGAAATAAACCGGCGATTGCCCGAGCTGCCGCAGGTGTGTGATGCTGGCATTTGGCAAGCCGTAACGATAGAATTCATCCACATCCGAATGGGGCGCATAAAGCCGGGCCCCAGTGTATCCGACGTTTACGAACCAAGAGTCGTCGCGCTTCAGATCATATTTCAGATCGAGCTGAAGGCTCTGGGAGTCAAAATCGAGTTCTGAGACGCGCTAATAACGAAAGAAGTTCTGTTCAAAGG
>JACDBM010000201.1 GCA_013694945.1 Chthoniobacterales bacterium | reverse complement strand
GGCGAGAGAAGAAACGTGAGCATGACGGCGAGCGCGAGCGGGATGAGAATCTCACGGCCGACGTAAAGAATGGTGATCACGAAAGCAGTTAGCAGCACCGTGAAGATCCCGGCGAGGGCAGCCGCCGACGTGTTCTTGGTCGGTCTCATCCTCTGATTATCGCCGTTCCCCTGCATCTGGGCTGTAGAAACGCCGCCCCAGTTTTCTCTTTTGATTCCCTGATTGGGAACAATCGCATCACACCTGGATTATTGTATAAATCGCACCTTTTGGAACCGGAGAAATGAAGGTGTCTTTCCCCAAAGCGAAGATACGCCCGCGTCGCGATAGTCCAGTCGCGATCCGGAGCGTAAATGAGCTTTCTGTCCGCGATGGCTGCAGGTGATTGGCCGTTGTGGATCAGCAGCATTTCCGTAGATTTCCGGCCTTGAAAGCCCGCTTCGCAGCCATTCTTCTTTGCTTCACGGCCATCCTCAGCTCGTCTGGGTTTGCCCAGACCGAGATTCCAGCGGGTGAGACGGAGACGCTGGACTTTAAACAGTGGGGATTGCTCGCGATCCAGGATGGCGGGCGGCGCAAGCCAGTGGACACCTTCGCGCGTGAGGCTCTCATCAAAATCACAGGCCGTTCGAGTTATACCGCACGAAACGGCAAGCGATGGCAGGCCAATGATTTCATTTTGTCGGCTCTCCTGGAGACGCACGATTGGAGAAACGAACCAATGGTGCTGGTCTCGCTCGGCAGTTTGATTGAGCAGCTTGGGCTGGACAAAACAAAGCGGCGCTTTTCGTTCGCGCAGCTCAGCGGGTTGCAGGAGTTAAATCGGCTCGCCACCGAGGTGCAAACGCTGCAACGGGCGGAAAAGCCGCTCAACCGATTGCAGTCTGAAGTGCGGAACGTGAGCGAGCGGCTCGCGCTTCTCCATCGCATCATGGACGGAAGCGCTTTCTTGATCGTGCCGGCAGCGCAGAAGGTAACGGACCCGTGGGTGCTGCCGGCCGCATTCGGGAACTATTACAAGGCGGACCAATTCGCGCCGGTCCAAACGCACTTGGAAGCGATGATGAATTCGTATCTGAAGGCGGACGAATTTGGCCTCGCGCGGGCCGCGCAGCAGTTTCGCGAAGCCACCCGTGCGCTGAGTCCCTCGCTTTACCCGAGCGAACGTCAACTCGCGCTGGAGTTTCGCTACAATCACTTCGACGGCTTCTATCGCGCCGCCTGGTGCTACGGACTCGCACTGGTGATCCTGGCGATTGGTTACTTTCGCGGGAGAACGGTCATGCTTCGAAATTTAGGCGTAGGCGTTGCGCTCGCCGGCCTTCTCTTTCACGGCAGCGCCATTGCGATGCGCTGCATGATCGCAGGACGTCCGCCGGTCACCAACATGTACGAATCGATCATTTGGGTTTCGTTCGCCGTGACCTTCTTTGGGATGATCTTTTTCGCGCGCTACCGAGCGCCGATCTATCTCCTGGCCGCGCTGCCGGTCTCTCTCGTTGCGCTGCTGCTCGTACATCAAATGCCGATCGCAATGCCGTCCAGCATCGATCCGCTTGTGCCGGTTCTGCGGGATAATTTCTGGCTTACCGTTCACGTGCTCACCATTACTCTGAGCTACGCGGCGTTTGCCCTCGCAATGGGGTTCGGCCACATCCTGCTCTGGCGTTACGCGCGCAACCCCGCTGCCGCGCGTGCGGATCAGCCGATGCATTTCTGGCTCTACCGCGTCTTGCAGCTCGGCGTGCTGCTGCTCGCCGCGGGCACGATTCTCGGCGGCGTTTGGGCGAACTATTCCTGGGGACGTTTCTGGGGCTGGGACCCGAAGGAAACCTGGGCGTTGATCGCGTTGCTCTGCTACATCCTGACGTTGCATGGGCGCCTCGCGGGATGGTGGACGCAGTTCGGTCTGGTCGTGGCGAGTGTGGTTTGCTTCCTCGCGGTCTTGTTCGCCTGGTATGGGGTGAACTTCGTTCTTGGTAAAGGATTGCACAGCTACGGCTTCGGGATCGGCGGCGAGACTTATGTCGCGACCTTTGTCATCGCCGATTTGTTGTT
>JACDBM010000169.1 GCA_013694945.1 Chthoniobacterales bacterium | reverse complement strand
CCGGCGCAAAGGATCAGGTCATATTCGCTGTCGCTCAGTAATCGCCGCACTGCGGCGCCTTTTGAGACCTCGGCTGGGGTGACCTCGACAATCTTGCGGCCGTGCCGGATTCTCACTGGTTCGTTTGCTAGCATCGTGCCAAGTTCGTGCGTGAGCTGGTTTGCTTTCCAAGTGCCGAATTCCGGGTCAGTCTTTCGATAATGCCAGACCAACGAGGTGCGTTTCTCCTCAAGAGAGCTGCCGGGAGTGGACTGCTCGTAGAGTCGGAGAAGCTCACGTATTTCGTCCTTCCAAGCGTAACTCACGTGATCGTCCCACTGCTCCCAATCGTCGCTGCCGCGCCGGCGAACCGCCGCTCCGTGTTCAGCGATCAACGTCATCTGTGACGAGCTCTCGAACCACGACTCGAGGTTCTGAGGCGTCCGGCCGCTGATGAGCGTGACAGCGATGTTGTCATGCTTCCCCAGGTCCTCCAGCAGAGAGCGAATCGCAGGTATCGGCTTGGCGGCCTCTCGCTCCCGTTCGATCTCGCGCAAGGTGCCGTCATAGTCCAGAAATAATGCCAAGCGCTTCCCCGCTGCGACTGTATTTCTCAGGTGCTCCACTGCCACCTCCAACGCGTCCGGTGCAGCAGCTTCCATAGGATAGACTCTGGAGAGTTGTTGAATAAAGGAGCGCGCCCAATGCTGCGCATCGTACTTGATGACCCGTTCCCGCATCGGCTGGTTGCACGCGCGTCTTTCGGCGTCCGACATGGCAAGCGCTGCGGTGAGCGTCTCGGCCACCGCACGGGAGTCATAGGGATTCACGAGCAGGGCATTTGAAAGCTCCTCGGCTGCGCCCGCGAACTCACTCAATACAAGTACACCATTGTGTTCCCGTTGGCAGGCAATGTATTCCTTCGCGACCAGATTCATGCCATCGATCAAAGGTGTGACTAGAGCCACATCAGCAGTCGCGTAGAGCGCGCAGAGATCAGTGAAATCGACGGAGTCGTGAACGAACCGAATGGGGCTACTGTTGAGTGTTGCATATTTGCCGTTAATCCGACCAACACGCGACTCCGTCTCTTCGCGCAACGCTTTGTATTCCTCCACCTCTTCCCGTGAGGGCACGCTTACGAAGATGAACTTGATGCGGTCCCGGTCTTCGAAGTGCTCGAGGAACTGCTCTATCGCTTCGAGCCGGTGCAGAATGCCCTTCGTGTAATCCATTCGCTCCACTGATAAAACGATCTGCTTGCCTTTATTGGCAAGGTGGAATTCATCGCGACGCTTCTCGAATGCCTGTGAGTCGAGCGCCTCTTCGAACTTGCCGGAATTGATACCTATCGGAAACACGCCCATCACGCTCGTATGTCCGTCTTCGCTGCGTATACGCGTGATCTCCGACTCAGCTCCCAACAAGCGCAGCGCAGTGCTGCGGAAATGCCGCATGTAACCAAATGTGTGAAACCCGATCAAATCGGCTCCCAGCATTCCGCCAACCAGCTCCCGGCGTTTGGGGTGACAGCGAAATGTTTCGAATGACGGAAACGGGGTGTGCAGGAAGAAGCCAATTTTTAAGCAGGGCATCAGGCCATGCAGCATCGCTGGCATGAGCATCAGCTGGTAATCGTGGATCCAGACCAGATCTCCGGGCTTAACGCTTTCGAGAACTTTCTCCGCAAAGCGTTGGTTGACGCTCTCGTAATGATCCCACCACCTCGGATCGTAGCGCATGTAATTGGGCATGTAGTGAAGCAGCGGCCAAATGCTGGAATTTGAGATGCCTTCGTAATGACCTGCGACTTCATCGTCACTGAGAAATACAGGGGTGCAGCCGTGCTCCCGCACGAGTACTCGCTCGATTTCGCCTTTCTGCCCAGGATCTTTCATGGAGCCGCCTGGCCAGCCTATCCACCTCAGGTCGTACTCTTCAGCGGAAAGCCCCTCCAAGGCGGCAACCAATCCACCGGACGACTTGGTAATCGTTTCGCCGACTGTAACTGGTAAACGATTCGAAACGTTAATCAGGGTCGTTGTCATTCAGATCGTCTCTGGGGATTGATGCATGGCTTCGGTGCACAAGCTTCGCCGCGAACGCAGTCAGCCCCCTAATTTAAAGGAACAATGGACGGTTTGCCATTTCGGAGGCAGGATTACTGTTTTGAGTACCGCCGCTTGAGGAGAACCAATGCTTACCAATCATAAAGTAGTGGCCGCAATCAATGAGCAGATCGGAAACGAATTTGGTGCGTCACTGCAATACGTCGCGATCGCTGCGTATTTCGCGGCCGATGCACTGCCGCAATTATCTCAGCATTTTTTCAAACAGGCTGATGAGGAGGACGAACATGCCTTGCGCTTCATCAAATATGTGGTCGACGTTGGTGGACGGGTTGTCATTCCGGGGATCGACGCGCCGCAGTCTCAGTTTCAAAGTGCGGAGGAGGCAATCAAGCTGTCGCTGGATCAGGAAATCAAAGTGACCCACCAGATTAACGCGCTGGTAGAACTCGCCCGTTCCGAGAACGACTACATCACAAGCAATTTCCTGCAGTGGTTTCTTGCGGAACAGCTCGAGGAGGTGTCGTCGATGGACACGCTGTTGAAGATCGTGCAGCGCGCCGAAAACAATCTGCTCCGGGTAGAAGAATATTTAGCGCGGGTTGGCGTTCACGCCGGCGGCACGCCGCACAGCGGCAGCTAAATCACCGCTCCACATTGCAGAGGCGATAGTCCCGCGGAGGACTCGGACAGCGGTTTATGGGAAACTAGCCGCTCCCCACGCTGTCTCCGTCGCAAAACCGGCCCTCCGGCGCCTCGGGAGCTGGCGGCCTGTGTCGAGTGCTGGACGGTGCTGGCGCAGGCCACCTTTCACACACCGGCCGGTTCCGGTTAACTGCCAAGCAACCTCGTAAAGTGACGTTCGCCACGGAACGAGAATCCTATGCCGAAGCCATCAAAAACAAGCGC